>JAGGYO010000300.1 GCA_021162505.1 bacterium | reverse complement strand
AGCTATTGTATCCGAAATGGTTATTATAGCATTGGATCGTTTCATTGAATTTTCAATTGCGTTTTTAAAGTAATCTATTGATTTACTATCCTTTGGATCTTTTCCATAGATCCCCAGATCATAAATAACCGGTATTTTTATCAAGTGCTTTTGTTTGGGTGTAGCAAAATAAGATGTAATCAAGATATCAACCTTATAAAATTTTGCTAAATTTCCTATAATATGGTTATCCCAAAATCTTCTTCGTTTAAATGTGGTAAATGGAAATGGGAAACTTTTAACATTGGAGAATTTGGAAAGTCCGCGATAGTTCTTAAAAAAGATATGGTTGTTTTTTTTGCTCAATAGTTGAATTAATTCCAATAGGTAATTTGTGATACCCGTTGATCCATACTGTAATTGTGAAATATCAACTCCAATTTTCATCTATATTTCTTTTATTTTTTTCCCTACAATAAAAATGTCCTTTGGTGTAAAATATTTGCCGAATATCTTGAATTTTCTGAGCATTTTTTTTATGCCTTTATATCCCGTATCTTCATCAAACCCCTTTTCCACGACCTCAAATCCATTATTTACTAAAAGAGATCCCAAAAGTGAAAGAGGATAGGGTCTTTGGTGCTCAATGTCACGCCAAAAGGTCTCGGTTGCAACCTCAAGATTTTGAAAATTAGGTGTAATGATCACCAATACACCGTTTATTTCTAAAAGAGAATTTAATTTCTTCAAGAAATCATAAACTTCCAATCCCGGAATATGTTCAATGATATGACTTGCCATTACCCCGCTATATTTTTTTTCTGTTTCGAATTCTTTAAAACCAATTGAACTTATATTGAATCCTTTTTCCTTTAATCCATTAACAAGATCTTTATCATTATCAAGTCCTTTATTATCAATAGTGTTCTCTTTTAATACCTGTAAAAATTCTCCTCTTCCGCACCCTATGTCAAGGACGGTTCCTAAACTAAAGTACTTGGCATACTTTTTCACTCTATTGTAGATAACTTCATAAGGACCGCGAAATGATGTGAACATAATAGATTATAACAAATTTTTGATTAAATTCAATGGCAAATTCGTTATACCTTTACAAAAATCCTGTTTTTTGATAGAATATGTTAAAGAGTATTTTGCTCTTAAAGAGGAATATATGAATATATTGGTCACAGGCGGTGTAGGATTTATTGGATCTAATTTTATAAGAATGATCGTAAAGAATTATTCTCAGTATAATATTATAAATGTTGATAAGTTAACCTACGCAGGAAATCTTGAGAATTTAAAAAATATTGAGCATTCAAATCGGTATAAATTCTATAAAACAGATATTTGTGATATTGACGAACTTGAAAAGATATTCAAAAATAATGATATAGATCACATTATTAATTTTGCAGCAGAAAGTCATGTTGATAGATCCATTTTAACCCCGGAGATATTCATAGACACAAATGTTAAAGGGACAATGAATCTTTTGGAAATGGCGAAAAAGTATAAGGTCAATAAATATCTTCAGGTCTCCACCGATGAAGTTTACGGCACTTTGGGCAAGAAAGGGAAATTCACAGAAAGTACGAATTTATCTCCTAACAGTCCTTATTCAGCATCAAAAGCAAGCGCTGACCTATTGTGCAGATCGTACAATAAAACCTTTGATCTTCCCATTATCATCACAAGGTGTTCAAATAATTACGGACCCTATCAATTCCCTGAGAAATTAATTCCATTAATGATATACAATACAATGAATGATAAGGAACTTCCTGTTTACGGTGACGGTAAAAATATCCGTGATTGGATCTATGTTGAAGACCATTGCTTGGGAATCTTGACGGCTTTGGAAAAAGGTACATCAGGGAGCATTTACAATATTGGGGGTAATAGTGAAAAAGAGAATATTGAAATAGTTGAACTTATCCTTAAAGGACTTAACAAACCGAAGAGCTTAATTAAATATGTAAAGGACAGGCCGGGGCACGATAGAAGGTATGCAATTGATGCGACAAAGATAAAGAACGAACTTGGCTGGGAACCAAAGATTACATTTGAAGATGGAATGAAAAAGACCATTAAATGGTATATTGATAATACGGAATGGACAAAACGCTGTATCAACGGCGATTATCTTAAATACTATGAACAGAATTACAAAAGTAAAGAATAACGGTGAAAATGGGGACGGGGGCATGAAATAAGTTTTGAGTGTTGAGTTATGAATTGTAAGTTAGAAGAAAACATAAAATTACCTTGAACCTTTGAACCTTGGCCTTTTTAACCTTCTTTGGTATCGTTCCTAATATGGTTAGTAAACCCTGAGTACAAACACCGTTTGTGTTGACGACAATAAAAAAATGGATTCCTGATCAAGTCAGGAATGACAGGAAAGAAATAAGATTCTTACGATTCAAAAATATTGTGTCAGGGTGCACCTAAACATCCGAGACAATATTCGGAGCCCAGGCACGCAAGCGAGCCAGGCACCTCCCTCGCAATAACGGGATATAAATGGAAAATGAAGAATTAAGAAATTTCAAATACTGGATTATCGGATCAAGTCCGATAATGACGGGAAAGGAATGGGATCCCTACGCTATATATCAGTCAAAAGGCGAAGGTCAAAAGTGACAAAGTCATTTAATAAGTTGATGGGTTTATGAATAAATGAGGAAATAAAAATTTAAGAAAAAATCAAAAGATGGATTCCGGCTTTCGCAAGAATGGCAGACTCGGGACTCGGAACTTCAAATAATGAGATTCCTACGCAATTTTCAATTACTCTGAATGACAAGGACAGTCGAAAAAAGTACTGGTTATTGGCAAAATGAAAGTGCATACCCTTTTTCTTCATTTTTTTCTTTGAAATTTCACTAATTTTGAACTCTATTTCTTTTATTATTTCTGACTTTTCATCTTGTT
>JAGGYO010000080.1 GCA_021162505.1 bacterium | reverse complement strand
ATTTAAGCAAAAACTAAAAACCCTTTCATCAAAACCTTTTATTGTAATCCACTTTTCAATATATTTAGAAATATCACTACGAGATATATCACTCCTCCCGTAATAATTTGAAAGATCACTCATTTCCCAGCCTATACGATTCTTAACGAAGTAAGAAGATTTACTTATATAAGGTAGCCATTCTATATTATCATAAAATCCGCCAATAAAATCTATTAACCCCTTTCGTTTGGGATCTTCACCTCTATAATATGCACCGTAGATAAATGCCGCCGGTTTATCATTATAATCATAAATAATCATAAGCGGTTTTGTATTGAAATCTTCGTCTTTATAGCAAGAACATTGCTTTTTAAATTCTTCAAATAATTCCTTTTGGTAAAATTCTTCCGATTCATTGCGTTCCTCTTCCCATAGTTTTTCTATGTCAATACCTACATTTAATAAAAGTTTTATAATCTCATCTGCAGAAACTCTCGGTTCTGGATATGTAAGTCCCGGAAATTCTTTAATTATTTCCAATCGTTTTTTTATAAGTGGCAATTTTTCCTTTCTTAAACTTCCACCAAAAACATTGGCACTAAAAAACACGAAAAACCATAATGCAACTATCAAAGATATTTTCTTTTTCAAAATACCCTCCTAATTATTTTTAAATAAGCTAATTTCATCTTACTATATTTTATCACTTTAAATTTTAAATTAAAGTAATTTTTTATTTTTTTTTCTTAAATTTATTTTCTCTATACCTACTTCGATACTTTTAAAAGTTTCGAAGTTGCTATTTTTTAATTTTTTGTGATATTTCCCTCACACATAGAATTTGCAAGCGACTATTTGAGGTTTGGGGTCTGGTGGTTTGATGTTGGAAAGAAAGAAATGAGAGTCGAAGAAAAAACAGGGGGATGAGGGAATGGGAAAATGAGTATATGAGTTGGTGAGTAAATGGATGTATGAGTGGATGAGTGAATGGGAGAATGAGTATATGAGTTGGTGAGTAAATGGATGTATGAGTGGATGAGTGAATGGGAGAATGAGTATAAGAGTAGATGAGAGAATAAAGATTTGAGAAAAAATGGAGTCCGTATCAAGTACGGAATGACGGGTAAAAATGAGATTCCTACGGAAACTTTGTTTCCTCTGAATGACAAAAAATAAGTGGAGAGTGAAAAACGAAAAGTGAAGAAGTAAAAGTAAAGAAGTAAAAGTAAATGAAGAATAAAAAGAGAAAGATAGATTCCGTGTCAAGCACGGAATGACGCTGAAAAATGAGGTAAACTCCGTAACAATGGGTCGTTCACGAACAACCCCTACAATATTCACCATTTACTTTTCATTGTTTATTGGTATTTCAAATTAGAGACAAAATATATTATTTAATAATTACCGTATCGATTATTTCTTTAGGAAGATTATAACTTTGTAAATATTCTTTCCTTTCTTTGTTTAAAGTTTCAACCCATTTTTTATAAACATCCATTTTATTGTTTTTTTCGAAGAATACCCTTGGATTTAATATTTCAACAGGAACCTTTGCAATCAATTCTTCATTTTCAGGTGCAGTAATATCAACAATAAAATAACCGAAATCCGGGTCCTTTTTCCATTTGATATTATTTGATACCATTGCTTCAAGCATAGCAGATGAATGTCTGATCTTTATTTTCAATGCCCTTCCTTCTTTAACATCTACTGCATCACCGCCAATAAACCCTGTATTCATCATCCAGGTAATTACATTTGGCATTGTGGCAACAAGTTCGGCGAATCTGATGGGCTGCAATTCCATTTTTCTCGGGAAAAACGGTTGTGTAAATGGGGACCTGGTCTTTCCCCTTTCTTTACCCGCGGCTGAAGTTTTGGTTGTTTCACCAAGCATAAAATAACCCGCTGCTTGTTCCGGTGATGCAAATTTGATAATTCCGGGGATCGCCGCATCCGCACCTTCATCCCTATTAAGGATTCCCATAAATTTTACCTTGGGAATATTATGAAGATCGGCGGCATCTTTAATAGCATACATTGGAATAATCGATCTTGCATTTTGGGTCCATACGGTAAAATCCCAACCGTCCTTTGGAACTCCCCATTTATCTATTACATCTGCTGCCTTCACTTTCCCCGATATATAATCATCAATATTCTTTTCATCTTCACCGATGAAAATTAAAACATCTTTATAGAATTTTACATCAGAAGAAGAAAGAATATCTTTTGAAAAAATAAATTCTTTATCTTCATCTTGATAGACATTTTCAGTCCAAGCATTAGGGTTTATTGTTCCATCGTATATAACGGGCTCACTTTCCCTTTTCAATCCATAGGTTTTTGCAAAACAACCATTCTCTGTTATTGATATTTCACCGTCTTTCCAAAGTGTGATCATATCGTCTTGGATAGGTCTT
Source organism: bacterium (assembly GCA_021162505.1). Classification (GTDB taxonomy): domain Bacteria; phylum AUK180; class AUK180; order AUK180; family AUK180; genus AUK180. The sequence continues at coordinate 6,972 of JAGGYO010000080.1, read as the reverse complement.
GTTAGTTCACCTTGTTTTGAAAATGTTGTTGTAGTTTTACCGGTACCGGAAAGACCTAATATTGTCATTGAAAATTTTTCATCTTTTACTTTCACCATCTTAGCACCCGCGTGCAGGACAAGGGCTTCTTTTTGATACATATAATCATTGAGCATCCTGAGTTCACCTTTCTTACTCTCACCGAAGTAATCAGCACCTATAACATAAGTAATATAATTTTCAAGATCAACTAAAATTGCCTGTTCGCCTGCCACATTAGGAGCCGGACATTCTGCTGTAAATACCAATCTTAATTCCGGTTTAAAGGGGTTTGCAAGTTCTTCTTTTGTTTCGATCTCTTCTCTTGAAAAAAGCAGAACCTGTTGCATACCGGCAATATTTGCTCCATCAAGTGTAAAAAGAAATTGAATAGGAACCGCTCTTTTACCCATACCGATATAACCTTGAAGTTCAATAAGTTTTTTCTTTTCCTCTATATATTCCCTTTGAATTTCACAGAGATCTCCTGCTTTCTCATAAGAAATAATCTCTGAGGAATAATCCTTATAATTTTTTTCATCCTCGATAATATAGGTCCATTGTGCTTTCCTTGATTTATTTCTCGTTATCTTATTAAGATTTTTATATCTTGAAATAAGCATATTGGGAGAATATTCCTTAGCAAGATCCTTTAACTCGTCTTGAGTAGGATTAACAATATATTCAACATTATAAGGATGAAGATCCTCAGCCGGACTTGTGCCATTATATTTCATAGCAACCTCCATAATTTCCTTTATGATACAACTTTAAATTTTAAAATCAAGCATTAAATATAAAATTTTTTCTTAATCGTATGATCTCATCTCTTATCTTTGCCGCTTCCTCGAAGTTAAGTTCAGCGGCTAACCTATCCATGGATTTTTTCAATTTTCTGATCTTTTTTTCCAATTCGTCAATATTTGAGATCTTTTCGGTTTTTCCAAAAGAAATACCGTCCTTTATTTTTGACACAATGGTCCTTGGCGTTATATTGTGAACCTTATTATAATCCATCTGGAGCTTTCTTCGCCTATTTGTCTCATCAATTGTTTTCTTCATCGAATCCGTCATTCTGTCGGCGAAAAGCACTACCTTACCTCTTACATTTCGAGCTGTTCTGCCAATTATTTGGATCAGCGCTTTATAGCTTCTTAAAAATCCTTCCTTATCAGCATCAAAAATAACAACTAATGAAACCTCAGGCAAGTCTATACCCTCTCGCAGAAGGTTAACGCCGATGATAATGTCGATCACATTTTCTCTTAACATTTTCAATATTTTGTATCTTTCAATGGTCTCAATTTCAGAGTGCAAATATTTTACGCGATAGTTCAATGAGATCAAATGATATGTAAGTTCTTCGGACATCTTTTTGGTCAAGGTTGTAATAAGTATCTTTTCACCTCTTTTCAAAACCGGTTCAATGAATTCTAAGAGTTTTTCCATTTGATACTCTGTGGATTCAACTTCTATTTCGGGATCCAGTAGACCCGTTGGACGAATGACCTGTTCAACAACTTCACCATTTGTAAGCTCAAGTTCGAAATCACCTGGCGTCGCTGTAACAAATATCACCTGTGTAGCTTTTTTTAAAAATTCTTCAAACCTTAATGGCCTATTATCAAATGCAGAAGGTAGACGGAAACCATAATTTATTAAATTCTCTTTTCTTGAGTGATCACCATTGTGCATCCCTCTCAACTGCGGTATTGTAACATGGGATTCATCAATAATATATAAGGCATTCTCCGGTAGGTAATCCAATAGTGTCATAGCGGGTGCACCGGCTTCTCTCATATCGAAATAGCGCGAGTAATTTTCAATACCCTTGGTATAACCCATTTCCTGTATCATTTCAATATCATATAGAACCCGCTCTCTAACCCGCTGAGCCTCGACAAAACGACCGCTCTTTAAAAAATATTCCTCCTGCTTTTTCATTTCCGATTTTATTTCTTTTAATATCTCTTCCCTTTGTTTATTACCGATTAAATAATGCTTTGCGGGGAAAAGTTCCACAAGATCGAGTTCGTCATAATACTCCATCTTCATGGGGTCAAAATAGACCATGCGCTCTATCTCTTCATCAAATAGTTCTATTCGAATAGCTCGGTCTTCATACATGGGAAAGATATCTATTGTATCTCCTTTTGCTCTGAATTTTCCCTGCTGGAACATATAATCATTTCTCTCATACATGATGCTCACAAGTTTGCGCATTAAGGTAAATTTATCTGTTTTCTCTCTTTTTTTTATTGTCACTTTCTTCTTTTTATATAGCTCGGGAGAGCCCAAGCCGTAAATACAGGACACAGAGGAAATGATTATTGTGTCCGGTCTTGTTAAAATATCGTGTGTCGCTACATGGCGCAGACGGTCTATTTCCACATTAATAGCAGCATCCTTTTCAATGAACATATCCTTTTCCGGTATATATGCTTCCGGTTGATAATAGTCATAGTATGAAACGAAATAATTGACCCGATTCCTCGGAAAAAATTCTTTGAATTCGGAATATAATTGTGCAGCCAAAGTTTTATTGTGCGAAATTACAATGACAGGTCTCTGGACCTTTTCAATTAAATTTGCGATTGTAAATGTTTTACCACTACCGGTAATTCCCATTAAGACCTGATATTTTTTATTTTCTTTTAAGCCCTGTAATAAACTTTCAATTGCAGTTATTTGATCACCTTGAGGTTTGAAATCGGCTGATAATTTGAACTTTCTCTTCATAAGTGTATTATAGCAATTAAACTCTCCTAAGCAAAACATAAAAAAAATAAATGGAAAGGGGGAAATGTTAATCGTGAAATCAGGGACGGTGTAGTTTAAAGTTGCGAAATTGATGGCAATGGATTTATATACGGGGATAGTATAGAAAAGTAGAATTTTATTATTTAATTATATCGTATCATTCTCATTCATAGCACGATTTCTCAATTGAGAAATCGTGCTTTATATATATAGCAAAAATGGAGACGGGGTTTGTCTTTTTGTCATTTTTTGGAGAAGAACCACAATTGTTTATTGTTTTGTGCGGACCTATTTTTCAAAAAAAACTTGACATTAAATAATTTTTATGTTATAATTAGAATGATTATAAGATTAGAATAATTATAATATGGGAAATAGAGCGATTGAGGTCCTTAAAGAAAACGGAATTAAGACCACACATAACCGTATTTTGATCCTTTCATTCTTATTAAAAAATGTGGGGCATTATTCCACAAAAGATATCTACAATAATGTTAAAAAAAAGTATATGAATTTAAATCTTGCAAGCGTTTATAATACTTTGACAATATTTGCTGAAAAAGGGATAATAAAATTGGTTACAAAGATCAATAATATGGCAATTTGGGATAGCAATACTTCAGCACATGCCCATTTTGTTTGTCGTGTATGCCAGAAGATTTATGACTTGCAGGATATTTCCTATCTCGATATAGATATTAAGGTGGGAAAGGTGCAGTCAATTAAAGTTACTTATTTTGGGATCTGTAATAACTGCCTAAAAAGGGGGAAGGCAAGTGGATCTAATTGACCTTATTAATAATTTATTTAACCATAGGAGGATACTATGTTATCAAAAAAAATGTTAAAGGAATTGAACATCCAGATCATGTATGAGATGTTTTCAGCGTACTACTATCTTTCAATGGCTGCTTACCTTGACGATCTTAACTTGGCGGGTTTTGCCAATTTTTTCAAGATCCAATACAAGGAAGAAGTTGACCATGCAATGAAGTTCTACAATTATATTTATGAACAAGGAGGAAATGTTAAATTACAAGCAATTGATCAGCCGAAAACAGAATTCAAATCACCTGAAGAGATCTTTAAGCTTTCTTGGGAACATGAACAATTTGTTACATCACGAATTTATATCTTGATGGATTTAGCGAAAAAAGAAAAAGATTATTCCACCGAATCATTCTTAAAGTGGTTCGTTGACGAACAGGTTGAAGAAGAATCCAATATGAAGGGATTACTTGATAAAGTTAAATTGGTCGGGAAAAATGGTAATGGTCTATTAATGATTGATATGGAACTTACAAAAAGAGTTTACAGCCCACCGGTAGCATCAGAATAATAATGGAATTAAAAAACAAAGTAGCTCTTATTACAGGTGGTAATAGAGGTATCGGAAAAGCCATTGCGTTTACACTTGCAAAGAAAGGCGTTAAGGTATTTATTTGCGGAAGAAATGAAGAACTTTTAAAGAAGACATGTGAAGAGATCAATGGTTTACAAGGCAAATGCGCTTATTTCGTCTGCGATGTAAGAGATGAGAATAAACAAATAGAGATGTTCAATGAATTGATAAAAAAATACGGTAGGCTTGACATCTGTATCCCCAATGCAGGAAGAGCAACCCTTGCCAAAACGACAGAGACAACACTTGAAGATTGGAATATGGATATTGAAACGAACCTCACAGGGCTTTTCATTACCTCCAGAGAAGCACTGAAGATAATGAAGAAACAAAATTCCGGATATATTATTCCCATTATCAGTAAAGCGGGCAAAACCGCTTTTTTACTTAGACCAAGTTATAATGCTTCAAAATGGGGTGCATTAGGTTTTACAAAAGCAATGGCACTTGAAGCAAAAGATTATAATGTAAAGGTTACACCCATACTACCTGCAAGTGTGGATACTGATTTTCAAAAGGGAAATCCTTATGGGACAGATTGGATGCTGAAACCGCAGGAAATTGCAGAAGCGGTTTTATATTTATTAAATACCTCGGAAAAATGCGAGGTTGATGAACTTGTTTTAAAAACAAGATATAAGTCAAAAAAATAGGAGGAACTTATGGAAGAAAAAAAGATGGTTTTGCTGGGAGATAAATTCCCAAAATTAGAGGTCCAAACGACCCAAGGCAAGATGAGTTTGCCGGATGCTTTTGCAGGGAAATGGTTCATTTTATTCAGCCATCCTGCTGATTTTACACCAGTATGCACAACGGAATTTGTTGCTTTTCAAAAACGCTATGATAAATTTAAAGAGTTGGGTGTGGAACTCATTGGATTGAGCATCGATCAGGTATTCTCACATATTAAATGGATACAATGGATCAAAGAAAATCTTGATATCGAGATCAAATTCCCTGTTATTGCAGATGACAGAGGTCAGGTTTCAGAGCAATTGGGATTCATTCACCCGGGGAAAGGAAATAATACAGTAAGAGCGGTCATCTTTGTTGATCCTCATAACACAATAAGAGCGATACTTTACTATCCGCAAGAACTAGGAAGGAACTTTGATGAAATACTCAGAATGGCAAAAGCATTACAGATATCAGACAATAATGGCGTTGCTATGCCTGCAAACTGGCCTAATAATGAATTGATAAAAGATGAAGTAATAATTGGTCCTGCAAGTAATATGAAGGATGCTGAAGAAAGATCTAAAAAATATGATTGTTTTGATTGGTGGTTCTGCCACAAGAAATTATAAAATAGGAGGATAAGATGGCTGAAAAATTGGAAGCTTACAGATGCAATATTTGTGGAAATTTGGTAATGGTCCTACATGGTGGTAAGGGCCAATTGGTATGCTGCGGACAACCCATGGAGAAATTGGAGGAGCAAACTGCTGATTCTACTGTTGAAAAACATGTACCTGTGATCGAAGAAGTTGAAGGCGGCGTTAAGGTCAAGGTGGGAAGTGTCCCGCATCCAATGGCAGCTGAGCATTATATTTCATGGATACAGGTAATTAAAAAGAAAAGTTTCTGCTTAAAGTTCCTTGCAGCCGGTGATGCACCTGAAAGCACCTTCCCTGTAAAAAAGGAAGATATCGTTAAGGTTCGAGAATACTGCACGGTTCACAATCTTTGGAGCAATAAATAATGGATTTAGCAGCTCTTTACAATTTAAGTTACGGGCTTTTTATCATTACCTCAACAAATGGTGAGAAATTCAACGGGCAGACGGCAAATACGGTATTTCAGATCACTTCTGACCCACCAACGATTGCCATAAGCATTAATAAGAAAAATCTCACCCATGAATATATTGAAAACAGCAAAAAATTCGCTGTCTCTGTCCTCTCTATCTCCGCACCCCTTAGTTTAATAGGCAGGTTCGGTTTCAGATCGGGGAGAGACCTCGATAAATTAGAAGGAATAGAGTGTATAGATGGAAAGCTTGGAATACCGTGCGTTAAAGAAAGTGCTGTGGCGGTTATTGAGGCAAAGGTCATAGGTGAGTTGGATGCCGGTACACATACCCTTTTCTTAGGTGAGGTTGTGAATACCAAACGCTTATCAAATGAAGAACCCATGACCTATGCTTATTATCATGCTACAAAAAACGGTAAGGAGCCTGAAACAGCTCCTACATTTAGAAAAACTGAATAAAACCCAAAGGAGGTTAAGATGGAAAAATATGTATGCACAGTTTGCGGATTTATTTATGATCCCGAAAAAGGTGATCCGGACGGGAATATAGCTGCCGGAACCAAATTTGAAGACATTCCCGAAGATTGGGTATGTCCTGTTTGCGGTGTTTCAAAAGATCAATTTAAAAAATTGGAAAAGTAAGGTGAGCGTGGGGACGAATATATCGTCCCCTATTATTTTTAGGAGAAAAATATGCAGAATTTGATAAATGAATTATTAGAAGCGGTAAAGTCAGAGATTGAAGCGCAAAAGCTCTACAAAAAGATGGCGGACATGGCAAAGAACTTTCTTTTGAAGGAAAAACTGAATTATATTGCAAATGAAGAAAATAATCATCAATTATTATTGGAGAATGTTTTAAAGGAATATACTGATGAAGATTATGATTATGACAAAGTTAAAAGCGAACTTATAGACAGAACATTTTCCTTTACTGAAAGTGATGATCTTTCACAACTTTTCTTAAAAGCAATGGATTTCGAAAGAGAATCTGTTGAATTTTACAGAAGGCAAATTGGTAAATATAATGATCCTAAATT
>JAGGYO010000015.1 GCA_021162505.1 bacterium | reverse complement strand
TAATTAAAGGGTTGATCAATAGCGATGGTTATAATATTGAACTCTTTGAAATCCTTTTTAATTTGTCCCTTTATTTCATTAATTGAACTATCTATCTCTTTTTGTGGTATGGTTTTGATAAGATTTATATTAAAGATCAGTTTTTTCCAGCGACCACTACCCACAACACGAATATCGTGAGGAGGCGAATAAAATGGTTCATCTTTAAAAAGTGTATTGAGATATTTTTTTATATCCATTATTTGCTCGTCTTTATAATTTAATGGATCAATATGAACAACTACATCGGCAAAAGCAAATTTTTCTTTTAGTTTTTCCTCAACTTCTTCTGAAATTGCATGGGCACGATAAAGATCAAGGTTATCTTCCACCTCCAAATGAAGTGTGAGAATATTAATATCTCCGTATGAATGGATTGTAATATCATGACATCCGTAAACATGTTTTGATTTCTTTGTCATCAGTTTTATCTCATGAATGATCTTGTTTGATGGTGCTTCACCTAAAAGTTTATTAATACTTTTTATAATAATACCAATAGCAAAATAACCAATAAAAATTGAGATCAAGATTGCTGATGCTCCATCAAGCCATTTAAATTTATTATCAAAAAGAAGAACAAATATAATAGGGATTGATGATAGCATATCACTTCGATGGTGATATCCGTCAACTTTTATTGCTTCATTATTAAATCTTTTACCAATATAAAGGGCAATTTGCGCCATTAGTTCCTTCAATAACATTGTACCGAGAATAATGTATAAGAAATAAGATCTTACCGCTAAATGGCGTGGATGTATAAGAGAGTTCACGCCTGCCCTTGCCATTTCAAATGCAGTAAAAAATAATAAAAATGCTATTACCATGGAAGTAATGATCTCCATTCTTGAATGTCCGAAGGGATGTTCCTCATCTGCACCCTTATTGGATATCTTTGTGGCAATAATAAGGAAAATGGATGAAAAATCATCTGATAATGTATGAATAGCATCTGTAATTATTGCAATAGAATGACTATAGATACCAATAATCAATTTTGCAACAAATATAATAAAATTAATAATTATAGAAATTGTGCCTTCAATGGTACCGGCATTTTTTCTATTTAACATGTACGCCTTTTAATTCCTTTAATAAAATTTCTAATTTTTGTTTATTCTTTAAATCGTAATGGTAATCATAGATTGAATTTTCCCAATCACCATACATGGGATTAGGCAGTATCATGAACTTATTTCCCCATTTTTCTTTAAATTTTCTTACCTCTTCATTTCTTCTTGCAATAGTTTGATTCTCAAAAACATTTGAGAAATCGGCAAGGTTATCTCCCATTAATAATAATACATTATAATTCGCCATAATCTCCTGCCTTCTCCCCTCTTTACTGCTATCTTTAATACGAGTATAGATATGCTTTTTGTCAGCATAGGGAAAACCAAATTTTTTGAGATTATCAAGTGTGCCGCTTTTCAAATGTTTTTTTCTATTGGTTACATAGAATACTTCAACACCCTTTGACTCGGCATATTTCAAAAATTCCACTGCACCTTCAAGGGGTTTCGCAGATGAATCCTTGCACCATTTATCCCAAAGGTAGGGATAATCCTTTTTATCAAGAATAATTTGGGCTTCATAGGGGGAATTATTAAGAATTGTTTCATCAACATCAACTATTACAGCTGCGGGTTTTTCAAGATTTATCGTTTTGAGGTCCCTATCAAGTAGCATCTGTGCCATATTGAATGTTTGCAGACAAAGAGCGGTATACTCTGCCGATGTTTCATTATATAGTACTGATAAAATATGAGTGCTATTATAATGATATTTTTCATTTTTGCACGAACCCAATATGAAGAGTAGTAAAAAGATCGGGATAATAAGCTTTTTCATAATTTACCTATTTTTTTATTATGATGTTTTCCAATGAAGAAGAAACATCTTTTACTTCTTTTTGTAATTTGAAATATTCATCCAAGGTGATTTCGCAAGGTGGTATCAAAATATTCGTACCCTCTATTTTCAATTGACCATCCTTGATCTTGGTAAATGATATTTTATTATTAAAACACTTCTCCTTAAATTCTAAGTTTTCAGGAATATAGGAGAATTTTAAACCATTAAGCTTAATGATAATCTCATTAATACTGTAATCTCCGGCATAATTCCTTATTTCCATGGAATATTTTCTGTCTTGTTTACTAAAATATCTATCCGCAGAAAAATGCACCAAAGGTGCTGTGAAAAAAGCCCTGTTCTTTATGAACTTCAACAAATACTTGATATGAAAATTTATTATTAATTCAGGCGTCTTTGTCCTATCATCAATATTTTTGAGTCCATAATCTTTCAATTTGGAATTGGGAAATAAACCATTTACACGGCGCTCCATCCTTTTTTGCATATCATCTTCATCAACTGTTCTATACGAGCTTCTTCTTGAACTATATTTCCCGTTATAGATATAATGAACAGTTGCATCGGCATCACCGTTATCCAAAATATTAAGTTCTAACTTTGTCACCATTTTTTGGGGTTCATTTTTAAATTTCTTCCATGAAACCTTATCTTTTCCCAAGATCAACGCTTTACAATTGGTATAATAGCATTGATCGTAATTTATTGAATCAGAATTAACATTGTATAATTTCCCGTCAGCGTAGACTGTAAAAGCAGAAAATGATGAACGAATAAAATCCGGAAAATCGATTTTATCATATTTTACAAAAACATATTGCGGCTTTTTACCCATTTTTTCAAGTATTTTATACAATAGATAGGCTTTATCAACTTCACCGACATATTTATTCTTTAATATCTTCTTTAATTTTGAAGGTTTAAAACCACTCATTCTATATGAGAAATAAACCTTTCTTATCTCATTTGTCATAAAATGAAGAAGATCATTTTCACTATCAAAAACTTTGCCTTTATATTGTTCCTTGGTAATAATATCTTTTAATACATGTTTACCATATTCATCCCATGAAATATAATTAGAATAAAGAAATGTTGGAGAAAATTTAGAGGTTCTTATCATATTTGATTCATAAATGATCTGAGGGATCTTTTCCGATGAGAATTCAATCTTTATTTCATTGTCCTTTTTGCCTACATTATAAGAATAATTATAGTTTTTATTATCGTTCTCCAATTTGAATTTAAGATCCTTATCATTATCAAATATAATTTTGTATGCATAATTCAATTTAGGTTGAGAGTTCTGAAATCTTCTCATACCAGCTGTAAAATGTTTCTCATCATCTTTTTTCTTTTTTTTCTTATTTACCTTCTCAACAGTATATTCAAATTCTATCACAGAATTTACTTCCACCTGAGGAAATACAACAACAATTTGTCTTGCATTGGGGTAATAATCACCGGAAGATAAAGCAGAAAAACGGGATAATTCATTTATTCCTTTTTTTCTATCAACCTCATACCATTTACCATCCTTATATACCCTCGCTTTAATAATATTTACTTTATTCAGGCCCTTATCAAAACTTACTCTTTCTTGCCCATATCTTTCCCTTCCCGAATAAGAAAGGATTTTATACAATTTATAAACATGGGCTGAAATTGTTGCTGATTTTCTTTGATCCATTGTGGTGACTTGCTTCAAAGTAATGATATCTGCTAATGGATAATCTTTTTTGGTAGGTGAATTTTTTATAAGGTCTTCTGTGTTTTGTGCAAAGGGAATTGCAAAGACAAAAATGACGAAAAATATTAAAAGGAACTTTTTCATCTATATTTCCTTACAAAAAGAATATCACTGTTCTTCTTTGAGAATTCCTCGAATCTCTCTTTTTCGCTCTTATAATCCTTCACTGGAATTATTCCGGGTGATAAGATCACTTTACTGTCAATTGATAGTTTACTTCTTTTATTGCTAACCTTATTTGTAATATTCATTATATTTGATTTATAGGAATAGGCATCTGGTGCAGTATCAACTTTTAAAAATCTCGGATAAATTATTACAACATTTCCGCCTGTAACCATGCCCATGTCTATTTTAACCGGATATTTTCTTTCACTCAGATTGAAATATGAATTGTTCGAAAACTTATTCGTGTCACCCATGTCAAATTTATAATATTTCCCTGTTTTTTTCAATAAATTTTTCGATTTGAACAAAACCTTCATAATTACAGGTTTTTTAAAATCATCCGGTACAATAATATCTGAATTTTTAAGATCAACCACGGCATCCTTAGATAATTGCGTAGCAAAGGATTGGAACAATTGTTTTTTAACTTCATCGTTGAACATTGCAGACATCATTCTGAATTGACTTGCAACATCACCCGTAGCGGTCATTTTGAATTCAACATTTGAAACAAGTTTTTTATTTATATTGATTAACATATCTACAAGTATTTGATTTATATTTGCATCAAATTTTCCAGTATTTATTAGATCTTCACCTTCTTTTGTACATATAAGGGCATATTTATCCTTTTCCATCTCAGGAAATACCATATCCGTCTTTTCTGCTGTGGGATCAAGAAATGTATAGCCCTTATCGGTTTTTATTGCAACAATGGCATGATTAAAAATATTTAAAGTCATATCAGTATCGATCTTTGTCATTGGATTGGTAAGCACCCAATAGGCATCAATACCCAAACTCCTGAACATGGTAACAAGAAGAGCGGCTTTATCTCTACACACGCCATACATTTTATCAAGTATATAATCAGCATCATAGGGTTTAAAACCACCTTTTTTGCCAACCATATTTGTTTCAACATATCTGACTTTATCCGTTACAAATCTGTAGATCGCGAACATTTTATCGTGAAGGTTCGCTTTATCTTTTGTAAGTTCCTCAACCTTTACCTTAACCTTATCTGTAATCTTCATATTGGGTTCTGCTATTGAAGCCGCCCATTTTGACATTTCTTTCCAGTTTTTTAAGCTCGAAAGAATTAATCTTGGGGCAACATTTACCACTTGCGGCATATAGGGTTCATATTTTATTTTTTCAACATTTTCCGCTGTAAAGCTCAATGTAATATTATTGCCCTTTTCGATTTTAAGCACTTTAATAGTATCATTATTGTTCTTCAACTCATACTTAATGTCCATTGCCTTTGGAAAAGTGATATTATATTCTTTTTTAATATATGGTTCGTATCCCTGGAACATAGTCATGTCCCAATAATTGTCTTTCATTGGCGGATTTGACATTGTGGTAATAACGGACCATTCAACCACACAATTATTTTCCAATTCGGGAAGTTCAACCTTTTTTATATGAAGTTTCGGTAAAAAAAACTTACCAAAAGCAGGATAAGGCATATCTTTGATCTTTTTCTTGGATACCTTTATCACTTTACCATCGGGTTTGTAGATCCTAATATAATTGTACTTCACATTAGAATATTCCGTATAATAGGTTTCACTTAGGGATGAATATCTTTTTCTACCCTTTAGATTGAATAATTTCACCGCTTTGTGCTGAGTCGCATCAAATGAACCGTCAGGATTAACAGTAACAGTAGTATTATCAAATAGAACAACATCCGGAGCACCTAAATAATCGAGTTTTTTAGGGGTTTCCTTCATATTTATCTTGGATACCGTGCATCCTGCAAGAATCATCATAATAGCAATAAAAAAGAATAAATACTTTTTCATAATGCCTCCTTTCTCAATTATACAAATAGTATAACATATTTATTTCAAAAATAAAATGTTTTCGTTACCGTGAATAGTTTATCTTTATATTTTATCATTACTTTAAAGTTATGTTTTGCAATGAGTGTGGTCATTGCTCCTGCAAAAAAAACATCCGATGCCCAATGGGCATTCTTATATACACGGGCAAAAGAAAATAAAAAACTCAATGGAATAAAAATATAATCAAGATGTAACACTTTACCTAGCGGAACAAATATGGAAAATATGAGCATAGCATGTCCGGATGGAAAGGAGTCATTCCCAGATAGGGGTTTAAATGTGTATTGATCTTCCGTCTTAAATGGCCTGTATCTTCCAAATAATCGTTTAAGTGCAGAATTTGCAGCACCTGCAATTATATATGTAGATAACGATGTATTTAGGTATTCGCTTAATTTTTTACTTTTAATGAATTGATTACCACCACAAACAAGGAAATATGCAGGTAGATAATATTTACCTTCACCGAAATTATTAACGAACTCAAAGAAACTATCATTGAAATTTGAGTTAATATCAATTGTCTTTTCCTTGATAAAACGATCCATGAAAGAGATTCCCACGGTAGTAGCAAATAGAACAGTTATCGTTTTGAAAAAGGGTTCTTGCAATTTCATATTTTTAAAAGAATAATAGGTTAATTTTAAGGGAGCAAAGCTAAAAACTTTCAAGGAAAAGAAAAATAAAAATATGATTAATAAAGTTTTTCTCATAAGCGCATATTATCTATTAAGCGGGCTTTTCCAATGAAAAAAGCACCGGTTATAACAATATCCTTTACTGGAATGTCACCTTCTTGCAATGGGAACAATTTATACCTGTCATATACCCAAAAGTAATCTATTCTAACATCCTTGAAATACTTGGTTTTCAGTTTATCTATAATCTCTTTAACGGAATAATTCGTCTCTTTAATAAGTTCCATCCCCTCTTTTAAGGCAATATTTATATTTGAAGCAATCTTTCTGTCATCTTCTGTTAAATATTTATTTCTTGAGCTCATTGCCAAACCATCTTTTTCTCTAATAATTTCACACCCTATAATATCAATGTGGAAATTTAGGTCATTTACCATTTTTTTAAGTATGGTATATTGCTGAAAATCCTTTAATCCAAAGAATGCTTTGTCAGGTCTGATGATATTGAAAAGTTTAATTACAACCGTTGTAACACCATCAAAGTGTCCCGGTCTTTTTGCTCCGCACAAGTTATCCTGCAATTTGGAAACCTTAACATTGGTAAGCATTTTTTCTGGATACATTTCTTTTGAACTTGGTATAAATACAAAATCCACATTTTCATTTTCCAATAATTTTAGGTCTTGTTTTTCTTGTTTGGGATAGGAATCAAGATCTTCACTAGGACCAAATTGTAAAGGATTTATAAAAATCGAAACACCAGTGATATTACTTTGTTTCTTTGAGCATCTTACCAGTGAAAGATGTCCTTCATGCAAAGCACCCATGGTTGGAACAAAACCGACTATTTTATCCTTTGAAATTCCTTTGAAATACTCGTTATACTCTTTGATTTTTCTAAATATTTTCATGTTTAACTTCTATTTTTCTGAAATCTTATATCAACAATATCACCGTCTTGGACAATATAACCCTTGCCTTCTAATAAATACAAACCTTTTTCTTTGGCTTCCTTTTCTCCCCCCGCGCTAATGAGATCACTGCAATGTATCAATTCTGCTTTAACAAAACCCTGCATAATATCCGTATGTATCACTCCCGCGGCTTCATGAATGGTTTGCCCCTTTTTTAGCGGCCAGGCCTTTATCTCTTTTTCAGAACAGGATAAAAATGTTATTAAATTTAAATAATCGTATAATTGTTTTGTAAATTTTTTGACAATACCTTCCTTTAATCCCATCATTTCAAGGTATTCTTTTTTTTCATTATCGGGTAATAAAGCGATCTCCAGTTCAATCTCCCCCATAACATTCAAATAAGGCAAATCAAAATCATTGGTCAATGCTCCTGTTTTACCTTCTTTATTGTTTATCAATACAAAGATAGGTTTCAATGAAAAGAGCTGAAATCCTCTTAATGATTTGACTTTATCACTATCTTCAAATGATTTATAAAGATGCTTTTCATTATCCAATAATTTAATTATATCCTGAATGATTTTTGCCTCAAAACCCCAGTCCTTCTCTTTTTTTCCTCTTTTTATTAGATCAAAACGCTTTTGCAATATTTCAAGATCTCTTAAATACATCTCCGAAAACACTGTTTCCAATTGGGATTGCGAACTTTCATCATTTGAAAAGTTGTCCAAAACTATGATATAACCGTCCATGCTTTTTAAATCAGAACCATTGAGATCATAACCCGGGAAATCGTGAAATTCAAGTTTATTATAGATCTCCTTCTTAGAATTATATAATTTTGCAAGTTTTGGAACCCTGTCATCAAATACATCAACGGTTTTGATATAAATCTTTTTCTCGAATTGATTTGAAATATCCGTTCCCGTCAATCCTCCGTAAATTGTACTCTTTCCACTCCTTTCTCTACCTATTATTCCTATTTTCATTAGGGACACACCTCGCCTTTTTCGCCTTTTTTATTTACTATTTTCGCTACTTGTTGAAAAGACATTTTAATTTTTTCACCGATCAAAACAGTAGAAAAGCCATATTTATAATAAAGACATTTTATAATTGCATTTCTATATTTGACTAAAGATCTATTTTTATTACTGGAGATCAACATATTTTTAGATATTCCATAATATTCCAGTAATGTTTTAATTATATTATCAATGGAATTGATTTCATTGATTTTTCCAAAATGTTTATTAAAAATATTTATTAAATCAGTATTATTCGTAATATCTTCCTCCAACCCGATATAAAAAGGTGATTCAAGGATTCTTTCATCAAATTTTATTTCCTCATAATTTTTTGCAATTGGTCTTGTAATGAGTTTATTCGGTTTATTTTTAATATAATAACCTTCACCACTATGCTTATAAATCTGGCCATCTTTAACATATCCTGCTTTATGAGCATTCTGAAGAATATATTCGAACAAAATATAATTATACTTCTCATTCAGTACAATTCTTGAGTTAAACCTACCTTGAAAAACATGCCCTATAAGTCCATAGCTCTTATTAAAATACATTGCATATATAGTGTTAATCCAATGAAATATTTGCGATAATTCTATTTTATTACGAAATATCTGAAAATGATAATGAGTTCTCATTAATGAATACATCGTTATATCAAAATCAAATTTTTTTAAAGCTCTGTAAACGATATCCTCAAATACATCCATATCATGATCAGTAAAGAAAATTGGATTTCCACGCTGCCCTCGCGAATAAACATGATAATAATAATTAGGTAAGTCGATTCTCGGTTTCCTGCTCATGATTACATTTTAACAAAAAAACTTGTTTTTTCCAAAAAAAAGGCGAAAAAAGCGAGGTGTGTCCCTAACATATCTGGTTCGGTTCCTCACCCTTCATTTTTTGGACTTCAAGAGAAGCCGTGATGTATTCATCTACCGCTTTCTTGAAGATAACCTCAGGGACATAGGTGAAGTTTTCCCCTTCCCATTCATATATGCGTTTATTGTAATTATTTTTACCGACAAGACCCTCAATATCCTTACCATTGATTTTTACTGTAATATGACCCTTAAATCTTAATTTTTCCACATCCGTCTCTTCAACTTTTATCAATTGGATCTCAAGTATCTTAAAGGAACGCTTTTTTGTATATTCACTTATAACCGATTTGATAACCTTATAGCTTTTATAAAAATCATCATCCTTTTCAATATAAAAGATCTCCACCTTCATTTAATCCTCCAATTTATACAAAATTTTATTTCGTTTTTTTAAATATATTACTGCAAATACAAGTGAAATTGTAAAAAAGATTACGCC
>JAGGYO010000110.1 GCA_021162505.1 bacterium | reverse complement strand
CTTTATTGGAAAATAATTTTTAATAACAAAATATTTGTGGAGTTCAAAGACTAGTTCAAAGATATTTTCTTTTATATACACATTCGCTCCAAATTGAATTGTTTTAAAATAATTTGCCATAAACTTCTCAAAATCTTTTACTCCAGCTTCTTCATATTTGTCAAATAATTGGTATATCAATAATAAAAAGGTATCTGATACTGAACAAGCACCAAAAACATGCGGGGTAAATCCGTTATTGAATTTCCTGTATAACAACATTCCATTGCCGATTTCATTAACAATAGATTTATTATTTTTAATTTCAGCACCACATGCTCCACATATTTGTCTATCCTTCACTGGGAAATAAACCTTTCTGCATTGAGGACATTTATTATCATAAAATATATGAAACGCCATTTTTATCTCGTTGCAAATCGTGTGCCATTTTTAATTCCTTTTATATAGGTATATATTTTAAATATGTTTCTTTCTCATTCTCATTTTTAGAATCATAATGAGAATAATCTCTTTACATCTCCAAATAATTATGATACATTTTCATTATTAAAATATCCTTTTTTCATTGTTTACTCGGTAGTATTTGATTACGGGGTCATTATGAGCTTTTACGAAGTAAAAGCGTAATAATCTCATATTCCCATTTAGCAAGTAATAATAAAATTTGATAAAAACCTTTTTCTGAACGCAATAAAATACTGAAACTGTCAATCCCGTAGATATACTACCAGCAGTGTAAAACTGTTAATATGGGAATTATCTATATCCTTTTGAGAATATTTTTTTATTTTACTGCTTTAAATTCTCTCTTTGAAGTACAATAAATTTCCTTATACCCATATTTTTCGGGATTGGGGCAATAAACTATAAAACTGTCTTTTGCTGTGTATTTAACTTTATAATCATTTCCAGTTATTGGATCATTTATGCTTCTTGATATATATCCTTCTTTATATAAAGTATGATCTGGTGCAGCTGGTTTTTCATCCTCTGGAAGCTTTCCATCATTATCATTTGCATACATTAATAAACCCAATGTAATCGCTTCTAAGTTAACTTTATTATGTTTAAAATTTTGTCTATCCTGATAATTCTTTATCCTTTTAGCTGAAGGTTCCTGTGTGTCATCAACAAAGCTATATTTGTTATTTTCTTTTGCAGATTTTGCGTTAATGGTTAAATCCTTATAATTATTTGAAAAAGCAAGAGTTGCTGTATCTTCATCATCAATGTTTAATACTTTTTCTCTTTCTTTTTTATTTTCACTCTTGATTTTATAAGATTCAATATTAGACAACTCTCCATTAATATCAACACTATATATTTTTTCTTCAGAAATGAAGACCTCACTTTTCTTTGCACCCTTCCAATGACCTAATTGTGCTTTTTCAAAACTTGTTCGAGTGCAATTTACCATGAAAAGTAATCCTAAAGTAACCACACTAAGCATCAAAACTTTTCTCATACAAACCTCCTATTATCCTTTACACAACAAACAATATTACAAAATCTATGCCACAAGAAATTGCTGAAATGCTGGGATATTTTTTTCATACCCTTGTTTTTTTTATGATTTTGAGAACAATATTCTACTTTTGAGAATATCCGCATATCTTTTCCTTCAATCCGTATTGATTTATTTTACGATATAAACTTGCACGGCTGATTTTTAATATCTTTTCAGCGGGTTCAACATACCAATGGCAGTTTTCCAAAACAGATATTATATAATCCTTTTCGGCTTCTTCTAATGTTTTATTTCTGTAAAAATCATGATTTACACTAATATTTTCTAATTCGTAAGTTTTATGTTGATGATATGCATTGACCAAATTTCTAACCGTTACGATTTTTCTGCTGTTTAGTGCAGCACTTTCCACAACACTCTTTAATTGCCTAATATTTCCTTCCCAGTTCTGCTTTTTTAGGTAATCAATGGCATCATTTGTAATCTTTTTTCCTTTGCCTTTGATGCAATAATAAACTATATCAGAAATATCTTCTATTCTTTCTCTCAATGGCGGGATATGAATAACATTTGTGGATATTCTGTAATATAGATCTTTTCTAAATTCTTTTTTTGCGACCAGTTCCTTTAAATTTTTATTGGTGGCAAAAACAAATCGGGCATTGACCTTTATTTGCTTTGTTCCGCCAATCCTTGTGAAAACTTTTTGTTCAATAAGTTTCAATAATTTAACCTGCACATGCAAATTAAGATCCCCTATTTCATTAAAAAGGACCGTTCCTTTATCTGCAAGTTCAAGCACTGATTTTTTCTCATATTTTGCATCCGTATAGGCACCTTTTTCATGCCCGAAAATCTCATCCTCAACCAATGTTTCAGGCAATGATGAAAGATTAACCTCAATAAAAGGTAATTCTTTCCTGTTTGACAAATAATGTATTGCATTTGCCAAAAGATCTTTTCCAACACCAGTCTCGCCTGTCAATAAAATATGTGTTTCTTTGTCTGATAGTGTTTCGAGCTGTTGAAATATCTTTTTCATTGAATTTGAATTACCCACAATGCCTAATTTTAGAAAATCATTTTTCAGATTTTTAAATGAAATGGAGCTATTTACCGAATGAAATTGTTCAATCCTTCTATTAAGAATTTCAGGATCCAATGAAAGAGCTTCCCATTCAATAAAATCATCGATACCAAGCTCAAGTGTTTTTTCAGCCGATTCGGAAGGATTGTAAAGAGAGATCATAATTATTGGAATTTTGGGATATTTTTTCTTAATTTCTTTTGCAATGGCATAACCTTCTATT
>JAGGYO010000106.1 GCA_021162505.1 bacterium | reverse complement strand
GTCCATATCAAATTGAGGTTCAAAATTTAAAAGTTTTTTTGCTTTGTCAATAGAAGCGAGTGAGTGTTTTATATCGCCGAAACGGGGCTCAAGGTATTTTACCTCAACTTTTTTTCCCATTAATTCGAATAATTTCTTTATTAGATCGTTCAATGAAATGCGTAAACCGTTTGCGATATTGAAATAATCGCATTTCACATCACTTTTCATTGCACAAATATTTGCATTTATAACATCCTGTACATAGGTAAAATCCCTTGTTTGTTCTCCGTCACCATATATTTCAATGGGTTGGTCATTTAAAATTTTCTCAATGAACTTCACTATTACCGCGGAATATGGACTATTCGCATCTTGCTTGGGACCGAATACATTAAAATATCTCAATGCCACAGCAGGAATATTATAGAACATTCCATAATGTAAAGTAAGTTTTTCCGTAAAATATTTGGACAAAGCATAGGGTGAAATGGGATTTATAGGATCTGTCTCGATCTTTGGAAGTGAAACCGCATCACCATAAACAGATGATGATGATGCAACTGTGATCTTTTTAACCTTGCCGTACAATCGTACTGCTTCTAAAATATTCAAGGTTGAATTCACATTATTTCCCACATTCTTATGGGGAGCATCTACTGATTTCTTCACAGAAGGAATTGCTGCCTCGTGAAAGACATAGTCAATTTTATATTCTGTTAAGTAATTCTCCAATATACCAAATGAATCCATATTATCTTCAATGATCTCTCCTTGAAATCCTTCAAGGTTTTCAATCTTTCCTGTTGAGAAATTATCCAGAACATAAACACTATAACCCTTATCAACTAAATAAAATGCAAGGTTTGAGCCGATAAATCCGGCGCCGCCTGTAACCAAAATATTTTCTTTCATCTTTTAAACTCCATATACACATTACCATCTAAAAATTTTCCGCCAATTCGCTTGAATTTTATTGCATTCCTCATAGAATTGGGTGAATTCCCGTTAAATATTGGTATTCCATCCATTCCAATGATAATGGGTGCAATAAATATCATATATTCATCGACAATATTCTCTAAAATAAATTGTGTAAAAACATTACTTCCCCCTTCAACTAAAAGAGATGTAATTTCATATTTTCCCAATTGTTTTAATAGTGTATTTAAAGAAAAATTTTCTCTCAGTGAGATAATACTCTTTACAAGATCCCGGTAGATCTCATTTCCCGCCAAATGATTTTGAACAATTATTACTTTTTCCGGATGCTCCTTAAAAAGATTCATTTTTTTAATATTTCTCAATTTCTTTTTTCCTGCAATAATAATTTTATAAGGGTCTTTCTTCGCATTTACCATGCGGATATTCAAATGGGGGTCATCCTTCATAAATGTATTATGACCGATAAGAATAGCATCAACTTCATTTCTGATCATATGGACCTTTTTCCTTGAAATATCATTTGATATCCATTTTGATTCACCATTGTTCAAAGCGATCTTTCCATCCAATGAAATAGCAGCTTTCATTATTACATAGGGCATTCCAGTTGTTATATATTTAATAAAATACTTGTTTAAATCTTTTGCCTTATTCTCCAATATTCCTGTTTCCACATCAATGCCGGCATCTTTCAACTTTTTTATTCCTTTACCTGCAACCAATGGATTGGGATCTGTCATTGCTATAACAACTCTCTTTATTTTTGCATTGATTATGGCTTCGGTACATGGCGGGGTTTTTCCATAATGGCAGCAGGGTTCAAGAGTAACATACATTGTACTGCCTTTCGCATCACTTCCCGCTTCATTAAGTGCATAGATCTCCGCATGGGGTTTTCCCGGATGCTTATGATATCCCTTTCCAATGATACGATCATTCTTAACAATGATCGCCCCCACATGAGGATTAGGACTGGTAGTATATTTTCCCTTTTTTGCAAGATTCAGAGCAATTGTCATATAATCTTCTTCTACGATGTTCATTTTAAATCCTTTATTATATAAGTGATCCCGTTTTGAATGATCTGAACAGGTCCAATACCATCTCCAAAATAATAGTAATATGTTTTGACAAAATTATTATTCAAAGTATTATTATAAAAATCCCACTGAATTTCCAAAACATCTTCATAATCATCAACCATTTCGGAAAGAGAAAGAACAGAAAATATATAATAATATAGGGATGATGGAAATTCCCAGGTAAAATCCTGAACAAGAGGATATCTTAAGAATGGGTTTTCATAGCCCAATGTATAAAAATAAACACCGCTTTCCCTACTTACAAGGTCATAAGATACAGTATTGGATTTTGTTATCTCATTTACTTCATATACCTTTGCACCATTAAAATCGAAAGAATACATTATTGTTAGGACCAAAGTATCGCCCTTTGATGAGATATAATTATATTCCGAATATTTATCAAGGGGAAAATAATCCGTTTCATTATTCAATTCATTCAAGGAAGGAGCTATTGGATTAATATTACATCCCAGTAAAATAATGATAAGCAAAAAAGGAAATATATAATAATGTCTTTTCATAATTTCACCAGAATGCCTGCTTTAAAATACACATAATAAAGTTGATCTGTGAAAGAAAATCCCAATTTAGATATGAAATGGAGCTTGTCCGTATAGAAATACTCAAAATTTATATCCGATGAAATAGAAATAAAAAATTCACCATAATTAAGATCATCACCCTCTTTGATATTCTCTGAAAGCAGATCAAGCATAATATCCCACGATAAATTAAAAGTAAATGCTTTTAATAAATAATATTGAAAGGTGGGTGAAAAATTCATAAATGTGAGTTTCACATCATCAAAAAATTTTGATTTAAAGATATACTGTGTGATGGCAATATTAAAACGAAAATCATCATTTTCATAGAATGGAATTTGAAAAGTAAAACCATTCCCCGATCTCACCGATTTGGATAGTGAGAAAAGCGGTTGTGTCAAATTCCCGGTCAATTCCAGATCGAAACTAAATAAATAAATTGGAATAATTATAAAAAGCAATAAACTAAACTTTTTCAATTTTTTTTATCCTTTTTAAATGACGACCGCCTTCAAAAGATGTTGTAAAAAATATCTTCAATATCTTTTCAAGCTTTTTAAATGGTAAAAATCGTCCGCCTAAGGCAATTATATTGGCATTATTGTGCCGTCTAGCTAATTTTGCATAATCTTCATTATGACAAAGCGCAGTTCTAATGTTTTTATATCTATTTGCAGCAATTGACATTCCAATCCCAGTGCCGCAAATTAAAATGCCCTTTTTAACCTCTCCCTTTTGTATGCTTTTTGCGACCAATTGGGCGTAATCGGGGTAATCCACGGAACCTTCTGAAAAGATTCCCATATCAATATAATTTAATTTCATTTTTAGCAATATACTCTTAATATATTCCTTCATCTCATACCCGCCGTGATCACTTGCAATTGCAATATCTGCACAAAATTTTTTCAAACTTCCTGCACCCGGCCTTATCAATTGGAAATTTCCGTTCCCAATACACTTTATTACAGAAGAAGGTTTGCCTTCTTTTATCTTTTTCAAATTTCCGAAGTGAACAAAGGGAAAAATTTTCTTATAATAATCCAACTCTTTGACTCCTTTTCCACTAATATTTAAACTAGTTGCAGCAAGGGGTCCAATATTATTAATAATACTATTGATCTCTTTGTTCTTAATATATCTTATACCAATATAACCGTCTTTTGTAATGTGAGGAATATCCAATTTGGTTTTCACTATTATTGTATAGCGTCCGGGTAAAGATCTTTTTAATATATTGATATTCTCTTTATCAATACCTAATTTTTTTAACATTGAGAAAGACGAAATATAGACCTGAAATACCTTATTCTTATCTCTTTTTTTCAATTTAAAAAGTTCACGCATTCCCTGGATACTGTCATATTTTATAAATAAACCGGCAATTGTATCGCTATTCAACGCTACTACGCCGTCATTAAGAAGATGAACTGCATTCTTCATATGGAAATGACCTCGCTTGAAGATTCGGGAAATGTTTCCACTAATGTTATCTTATTATCTTTAATAAATTGCGGATCAAGGACTTTTTTAACAATATCCATATGATTGTTCTCCTCGCTGAGATGCATGGGAAAAATATATTTTATGCCTGTTTTCCTTTGAACAAGATCCCTCAAAATATCAAATGCCTGCTCATTTGACAAATGACCCCTTGAACTCATTATACGCTGCTTTAAGTACCATGGATATTTTGACCCCATGAGCATTTCAATATCGTGATTCGTTTCAATTACAAGAATATCAAGATGAGAAACTTCTTTTAAGAGTTTCTTTGGAATATCCCCCGTATCGTAAATGATCAATAAACTACCACTATCATCCCGCATGAAAAAACCGAAATTTGCTACACTGTCATGGGTCAAGTAAAAAGGCGTTATTTTATAATTCTTTCCTTTTATCAAGGAAAGATCATTAATAAAAACCACTTTTAAATTCTCCGGAAGTTTATCCTTAAGGACATAATATGATCTTTTTGAAATATAAAGCGGAATATTGTGATTCTTTAAAAATACTGATAATCCTTTTGTATGGTCTTGATGTTCATGCGTAATAAAAATACCATTGATAGTATTTATATCAATGTTTTTCTCACTAAGACGAGTTCTGATCTTTGAATATGAGAAGCCAATATCAACTAAGAATCTTTCTGACCCTAATTGACAAAATGTGGAATTTCCTCGACTGCTGCTTCCGAGAACAAAGATCTTCATTGGGATTCTCGACTTTCAATCTCTTCTTTTAGCACTTCAATCACATTAATAATATTTCTATCTTCCTTGTTCTTTAACTTCAAAATCTTTTCATATACGGATAAAGCATCCTGCAATAATCCGTTTTGAATATAAATATAACCCAGAAGTTCATATCCTACTTCATCATTCTCATGCTCTTCAAGATGTTTCTTTATCTCAGTAAATGCTTTATCCAATTCACCAATAGATATATAATCCTTTGCTAATTTCAAATGCGTAAAAGCAAGAGATGGGTCTAATGCCTTGGCTTTATTATAGTAATCTATGGCTTCTTCAAAGCGATCAGGGAATTTTCCCACGGTATCTCCTAAGAGAAAATTCAAGGAAGAGTCTTCGCCAATAAATTTTAAGCCCTGCTTAAGCATAAATTCAGCATTTTGCGGCTGATTAAGTTTTAGAAAAAGATGAGCAATATTAGTATACCCCTCTACATTTTTGGGGGATTTCGTAATGGCTTTCTTAAAGAAAGCAAGTGCTTCTTTATACTTATTATTGTCTAAAGCAAGGGTGCCTTGCAGCATTAATAATTCCTCATTTTCCGGATCGATCTTCTGTGCCATTCCAATAACTGCATTAGCATAATCCATTTCCTTCCTTTGTAAGAGTGTTTTTGTTAAAAAAATATAGTACTCGATACTATTGGGGTTCTCCTGCATCACGCTTTTCATACATATTATGGAATCATTAAACTTATTGATTTTATGATAAAGCAAAGCAAGGTTATACATATCTTTAACATTGGAATTCTTTTCCATTGCTCTTTTATATGCCCATATGGCAAAATTAATAAAACCCAATTTTTCATAGATAAAAGCAAGATTGGAAAGGATCTCAGAATCATATCCCGAATTAGAAAGATAATTTTTATAATATTTTATGGATTCATAGTAATTTCCCTTTTCAAAGGCAAGTGTTGCAGAAAGTTTAACCAATTCCTTATTCCCCGGAGAAATATTTACGCCTGTTTTTAAGAAACGCAGGGCATCATCAATTTCGCCTTTTCCATAATATATTTGTGCGATCCTTAAATATGCCTGTGAATTTTTAGGATCCATGGAAAGAGATTTTTGGAATGTTTCCAATGCCTCATCATTTTGCCCGCTTAGAAAATAGAATTCACCGTAATTCGATTGTAAATAAGCATCATTCTTATTTATCTCCAATTGCTTTTTCAATATTTTTTCAGCCTTGGGTAATTCGTTCTTATACATATATAAACGAGCTAATTCGTCTAAGACGGATATATTTTCGGGATTGAGCTCCTTCATATCAAGCAATAATGTTTCAGCCTCATCGTACCTTTTCAATTCTAAGAAACACTGTGCTTTATTCAAAAGAAATGTGATATTGTAAGCATCTCTTTCTAATGCTTTATTGAAATATTCTATAGCTTCATCAAACTGCTGCATATTCTTTAAAATAAACCCGTGATTATTAAAAATAAATGGGTCTGAACCGTCTTGTCCGACAATTTGCTGTGATAATTCCAAGGCAGCTTTATATTTTCCTGTATCTTCGTATAAATACATTAATTCTTTTTTCAATTCGTTATTATCAGGATATTTTTCATTAAAGTTTTCCAATAACTCTTTGGCGTCATTGAATGCTTCTATCTCAAAATAAATCGCTACCAGTGTTCTTAATGCAGGCAAGTGGTCTTCTTTCATAAGAAGAACTTTTTTTAATTCAAGAATCGCCCTCTGATATAGTTTTTTCTCATAGAACAATTTACCTGAATTAAAGATATCTTCCACTAATCCACTACTCCGATCAAGTGCTTTTCTATAACTTTCTTTTGCCTTTTCTATATCTTTTTGCTGGAAATATGCATTCCCCAAGTAGAGATACGGCTCGTACCTTTCACCATCATTGGATGCAGCTTTCTTGAACAATTTTATTGCTTTTACAAAATTTCTTTGATCAAACTCTAAAATACCGTCATTTAAGAATTTATCAAAATTTTTCGCATTCTTTTTTGCACACATTATATGAACCTATTATAGATATTTTCAATATCGGAGACCATTTTTTCAATGGTAAATTCCTTTAAGATCAACTTTTTTCCCTTTCTTGCCATATTTTTTGCTTCGCTATGATTATTTATAACATAATTTATATTTTTTTTCAAACTTTGAAGGTCTTTCGGAGGATTTAAGAATCCTGTTTTGCCTTTAATAACTACCTCTGAGGTACCATCAACATCAAATGCGATAACCGGCTTTTCCAATAAGAATGCTTGGGGAACAACTCGTGGCAATCCCTCACGAAGCGATGGGTGGATAATAACATCACAACAATCAAGATATGCAGGGACTTTTTCGGGTTGGATCAATCCTGTAAATACGAAATATTCTCTTAGTCCCAATTTTTCTATTTGTTTCAAAAAGTTCTCTTTTAATATCCCATCTCCAATAAATAGAAATACAATATTTCCATGTGCTTCTATAATTGAATTTGCAATAGCGATAATGTACTTATGACCTTTAAGATAAAATAATCTCGCCAATGTGCCTAATACAAAACGATCTTGACCAATATTAAACTCTTTTCTTACTGCCTTGCCTTTACCCATTTGCAAAAGAAAATCATCGATGTTCAAACCCGATCTCACTACACTATATTGTGATCTCTTTCCTATGCCATATGCTAAAGCCTGATCTATAATATTTGATGAAACGGATAATATCTTTGTAGTAATAATAGCAGTAATCCACTCCGAAAATACATAAAAATATCTAATGAGAGGATTTTGATACTTGTGGAAAGGAAGACCGTGAATAGTATGGATAATAATAGGTACTCTCGCGAAAAATGCCGCCCAACGGCCCAGTATACCGGCTTTTGACGAATGCGTATGGACAATATTGTACTTTCCTTTTTTTATAAATCCATATATATGAATAAAAGCCCTAATATCTTCTATAATATTTAAATTTCGGATCAAGGACCTTTCCATATAAAGGGGGATCTTTTTTGCTATTATCTTTTTTACAATTTCACCTTCGGGACCCTTAGTAGGTCCTGATAAAAGATCAGCTGACCAGCCGTCCCTTATGAGACCTTCTATTGTGTACATAGTGTTCTCTTGAGCACCGCCGACGATCAAACGAGTTATTATATGCAGAACCTTTATGTTTTTCCCCATTATTTCATTAGCTTCAAGGGATCAATATATTTTTTCCCGCCTTTAAATAAATCAATCTCATCGAGGATAAGGTCAAGATGTTCGGGATTTTCTACGAAATCTATGTCATCTGTTTTTACTGCAATAAGATTTGTATCATCATAATGAAAGAAAAAATAATTATATGCCTGGTTCAATTTTTCTATATAATCAATATCCATATTGCTTTCAAAAGAACGGCCTCTTTTTGAGATGCGGTCCATTAAAACCTCAGTTTTTGCCTGTAAATAAACTATAAGATCAGGCTTTGAAACCTCTCTTGAAAGATAGTTCCAAAGGATCTCATAAAGAGAAAGTTCCTTTTCATCTAAATTGATATAAGCAAATATCCTATCCTTTTCCATAAAGTAATCGGATACAATGAATTTTGAAAAAAGATCTCTTTGTAATAGTTCTTTCTGCTGTTTAAATCGTGATAATAAAAAAAATACCTGAGCTTGGAATGCATATTTTTCTTTATCTGAATAAAAACTCGCAAGAAAAGGGTTCTCCTCGACGACCTCTTTAAATAATTGCCCATTGTATTTTTGGGAAATAATTGATGCCAAGGAAGTTTTTCCAACACCAATAACACCTTCTATTGCAATATATTTTCCTTGTTTAAAAAATCCCATATTAGAACCTCTTTATAAATTGCCCGGACTTTTCCAAAAATTTGCCTTTATTATAAGCGAGCTTTCCATTTACGAAAGTTGTTTGGATCTCCCATTTATTTTTTATATGTCCATAGGGATTATATCCGCTGGTATCAAATCCGTTTTTTCCCATACTTTCCAAAGCCTTCTCACTGACGATCACAATATCAGCGTAATTACCCCTTTTTATATCACCTCTTTTTGAGATCCTAAATATCTCAGCTGGTTTGGTACCCATGAACCTTACGATCTTATACAATTTATTTTTATCAAAAATATTCAACATTAAAAGGAATGAATATCCAAGGGAAGGGATACCAAATGGCAAATTGAAAATGTTTTCTGCCCTCATTTTTTCGTCTTTTGTAAAAGAACAATGATCCGTAGTCAATATATCGATCTTATGTTTTAAGAACGCTTTGAACAACTTTTTGCAATTTTTTGTATCCCTTAATGGGGGGTTACAAGTATAGAGAGGTCCGTCTTTCCTTTTCAAATAGGTGCTGTCAAGGAATAGATATTGAGGACATGTCTCAAAGGTGATTTTTTGTTTTCTCTTCAAAGAATTGATCAAGGTCATACTTTTGTATAAAGTCGTATGGACAATATGAAGATGCACCCCTGTACTTTTTGCAAAATAAGCAAGACGGTGAATGGCTTCCAGTTCGGTGATCGGTTCATGTATCAGAGGTAGATTGGGAATACTTGGTTTCAGTTTCTTTTCATTGTTCACAATGATCCCATCGTTCTCGCAGTGAGCTTCCAAAATGCCTTTGTTCTTTTTGATCAGCTGCATAAGGTCCAGGATCTCGCCGTCATTTAACATCCAACCGTTTTTTGAATAGGTGGTAAATATTTTGAAAGAGGGAATGCCGGATTTTATATATTTCTTAATATAATCTTCTTTCACTCCCTTGGTTATTACTTTATGAAAAGAATAATTCACCCATTGATCTTTATTTGGAACCTCATTTACCGAAAACGGTAAATAATCAATGACCGTTGTAATGCCCGAGGAAAGGGCTATTTTTGTACCATTTTCAAAATCATCCGATGTCCGATATTTTCCCTGCTGTAATTCCAAATGAACATGGGCATCTATTAAACCGGGAAAAACATAACAATTTGTAGCGTCGATCTTTTTATCGAACTTTATCTCCCTATTGGTCAGCGCAAGGATCTTATCATCCTTTAAATAAAGATGCGATCTTTTTATACCTGATGATGTTACGATCTGTCCATTAACGATCTTAGTTATCATTCCCTGTCTCATCTAAATATATGACCTTTTCATTGGATTTTTTCATATGGAGTTCTTCTCTTGCAACTTTTTCCACGATATAATTGGGGTCTTTTTTGATCTTGATTATTTCTTTTTCCAATTCGGAATTCTGCTGTTTTAATTGTACCAGCTCCATTTCCAATTCCGCGATCTGGGCTTTCATGACTATATTTTCCTTGAAACCGCCTTCACTGTAAAAATAAAAGTAAGATAGTGCCAAGAGAACAATTATGAATATTATTATCTGGTATAATTTGATATTTAATTTTTTCTTATACTTTTTAATCATTTTTTGAAAGGATCAATAAATTCACATCCGGTTAATTCTTCTTCTATTCTGAGGAATTGATTATACTTTGAAATTCTTTCTCCTCTTGACAACGATCCCGTCTTGATCTGACCTAAATTCAACGCCACGGTAAAATCGGCAATAAAAGTGTCTTCCGTCTCGCCTGAACGATGAGAGACAAGGGTTTTATATCCATTTGTTCTGGCTAATTCTATAGTCTCTATGGTCTCAGTAATGGTACCGATCTGATTTAATTTGATCAATACTGAATTTGCAACTCCTTCTTTGATGCCTCTTGCAACTCTTTTTTTATTAGTTACGAATATATCGTCACCGACCAATTGCACTCTATTACCCAATGTTTTTGTCAATTCCTTCCAGCCGGTCCAGTCATCTTCCGCTAAACCGTCTTCAATAACAACTATGGGAAATTTTTTAAGGATCATGTCATAGTATTTTATCATGTCTTTATATGAAACTGCTTTACCCTCGAAAATATACTTTTGTTTCTTATCATCATAAAATTCTGAAGCAGCGGAATCGATGGCAATGGAGATCTCCTTGCCCGGTTTATATCCTGCCTTTTCAATAGCACCCACAATAAGTTCAAGCGCTTCTTTATTACTTTCCAGATTAGGAGCAAAACCGCCTTCATCACCAACAGAAGTGGCTAATTTTTTACCCTTCAAAATGGCTTTCAAATTATGAAATGTCTCTGAGGCAGCTCTATATGCTTCTTTAAAGGTTTTAAATCCATGGGGGACGATCATAAATTCCTGAATATCAACATTATTGTCGGCATGCTTGCCACCATTGAGAATGTTCATCATTGGAACAGGTATTATTCTCGGTTGTACACCGCCTAAATATTTATATAAAGGAACTTCCAAATAATAAGCCGCAGTTCTTGCACAAGCAAGCGAAACGCCTAAAATAGCATTGGCACCCAATTTTTCTTTATTCTCGGTTCCATCCAATTGAAGCATGGTCCTGTCAATATTCAATTGATCTGTAATTTCCATTCCAATAAGATTAGGTGCAATCATCTCATTTACATTTCTAACAGCTTTCTGAACGCCTTTACCCAAGAATCTGCTCTTATCTCCATCCCTTAATTCCAGGGCTTCGTGAATGCCGGTGGAAGCACCTGACGGAACTCCTGCTCGACCCATTATACCGCATTCCAATGTCACATCCACTTCTATTGTAGGATTGCCTCTTGAATCCAGAATCTCTCTAGCAAATATTTTTTCAATACCTTTCATTAGTTCCTCCTTTTTCACCTGTTACTATCTTTATTCCCGATGATGTTCCAATTCTTGTGGCACCATTTTCTATCATTTTAATGGCTGTATCGTAATCTCTTACGCCGCCCGATGCCTTAACTCCCATTTCTTTTCCCACCGTCTGTCTCATTAAATAAATATCTTCCAATGTAGCTCCTCCGGTGGAGAATCCGGTAGATGTTTTGACAAAATTAGCCTTTGCATTCTTTGAAAGTATACACGCTTTGACCTTTTCTTCATCCGTTAATAGGCATGTCTCAATGATCACCTTCACCGTCTTTCCGTCAGCAGCGGCGACTACTGCTTCAATGTCTTTTTGAACGGCTTCATAATTGCCGGCTTTCAGCTCACCAATATTGATGACCATATCGATCTCATGAGAACCATTTTCCACGGCATTATTTGTTTCGAATGCCTTGGCTTCTGTTGTCATGGCACCTAGTGGGAATCCCACCACGGTAGCAATAAGGATATCGGTTCCCTTCAGGTTCTCTTTCGACCTTTTTGTCCAGTAGGAATTTACGCAGACCGCTTTAAAATTATAGGTCTTTGCTTCATCACACAATTTATCAATATCTTTTTGCACGGATTGCGGTTTCAATAATGTGTGATCAATATATTTTGCCACATTTAAATTGTTAAGATCCATAGTATACGCTCCTTTGACATTTTCTAAGGTAATATTTTCATAACCTCTAATATTTAATAATAGAGCTAATTGTTCCGGCGGATCAACAAGGATCCCCAATTTCTTCAGCTCGTTTTTTACCTCAATAGATTTTTGTATGAGAGAACTGTTCTCAATAGTAGCATCATTAAAGGTAATATGAACGGGAATGTTCATATTCATTGCTTCAATAATGGTTTTTATAAAAGTTTTATTGGTATCTAAATTAACAATGGCATTAGCAAGCGATAAACTTATATTTGGAAGAAGTAATAGTTTCACATTGCTTAAAAACTGTTTATCCGGAACGAAAGTATTGCTGCAGATAACTTCATCAGCCCAATCTTTTATATCATCACATGATCCGCTTTCATAAGTATATACGACCTTTATCTTCTCATTATTATTGTAAAGCGATAAAAGCATTTTTTTGAAAAGTTCATCCGGAATTTCCTCGTTTTTAATGAGAATTATGGACTCCCTTAATTTTTCAATATTATTCCCGTCAAAGATCGGATCCTTTGGTTTATCCAATTTGTCATCCATCTCAGCACCTCATTATTTGGCTTCAGCTTCCACACGCGTTTCTCTAATAAGCATTATATTAATGGTGCCTGGAAATTTTACTTCATCAGAAACCTTTTTTGCAATATTTCTAACGAGCAAGCGTGCTTCATCATCATTTATCTCTTTATAATTAGCAATTATCCTTAATTCTCTTCCCGCTTGTATGGCGAATGCCTTTTCTATACCGAAAAATGAGGAAGCAATAGCTTCAAGCATTTTTACTCTTTTAATGAAAAATTGATAACTTTCTCTTCTAGCACCCGGTCTTGATGCAGAAACCGCATCACCTATTTTTACCACAGCAGCTTCTAGACAATTATAGGGAACATCTCCGTGGTGTGCTCTAATAGCATTGATCACCCTTGGATCCTCACCGTACTTAGCGGCGATATCAGCACCCAATTCTTGATGATTTCCTTCTACTTCCCTGTCAATTGCTTTTCCTATATCATGTAATAATCCTCCGCGTTTTGCTATCTCTACATCCAATCCAAGATCACGAGCTAAATATTCTGCAATATATGCAACCTCCTTTGAATGCTGAAGAGCATTCTGTCCATAGGAAGTTCTGAATTTCAATTTTCCTAAAAGCAATGTAATATCGGGATGGAGATTAGTAAGACCGAATTCATAGGCAACCTCATCCCCGGTTTTCTTAATATCTGCGTCCACTTCTTTATCTATCTTTTTATAGAGATCTTCTATTCTTTTGGGATGTATCCTGCCATCTGAAATAAGTTTTGCCAAAAGTCGAGCACCTTTTTCACGACGAATTGGATTAAATGATGAAACGGTAATAACATCAGGTGTATCATCAATTATTAGATCAACACCTGAAACGCTTTCAAATGCTCGAATATTTCTTCCTTCACGACCTATCAAGCGGCCCTTCATTTCATCGTTGGGTAAAGCAATTGTTGTAATGGTAGATTCATTGACAAAATCCACAGCTATTTTTTCGATGGAACTGACGAGCATATCTCTTGCTTTTAGATCTCGTTGTGCAACAAACTCCTCTTCAAATTTTTTCAATTTAAAAGAAAATTCATATTGAGCTTCCTTCTCCATTATCTCTATCAATTGATTTTTTGCATCTTCTGATGAATATTGAGAGATCTTTTCAAGATTCTCAATTTCTGCCTGCTCGGCTTCCTGCAGTTCCAATTCTTTTGCTTTTAAAGACTCTTCCCTCATCTTGATCTTTCTTTCTTTATCAAGAACATCACGCTTTTTATACTCGAAAAGATCTTCTTTTTTGCTGATCTTATCCTCTTTTCTAGATAGGTTCTCTTCCATTTGGATAAACCGTTTTTCCTTATTGTCGATCTCTTTTCTCTTCAGATCTAATTCTTTTTCCAGATCTTCTCTTTTTGAAATAATGATCTCTTTTGCTTTCAGATTAGCATTCTGAATGATCTCTCTTTCCTTGTTCTTAAGATTTTCTTCCAGATTTTTTGACTTATTTAAAATATGGTCTTCTCTTTGCCGAGCTTCTTCTAATAGTTTGGTCTTCCCCGTTCTCTCACCCTGCTTTTTGCCTATTAAAAAGGCGACTATTGATAACATCGCCAGTATTACTATAATTACAATGTATATAGTATTCATGTTTTCTCCTCCTGTTAAGTTGAATCGAATAAAAAGAATTTAAGAAATTATATGCAAAATCCATTTATTGCCTCACTTATATAGACCGGGATAGACGAAGATACGGACCCTAATGTTTAGGGGGGTACGATTTAAAAAGGTACTGCCTTTTCAGGGAACGTTCCCAAAATACTTTGATTGGTTCGCTCTCTTTTTTGTGTCTATCCCAATCCGCTATATTATAATAAGTTTTTAGTTTTTTTTCAAGGACTTTTTTATATTTTTTAATATTTTTAATAACACGATTATTTTTTCCCTATATTCTTCTTTTAAGGCTTCTTTATATTTTATATAAATATAATTTTCCAGAAATTTATTTAGCAATTTTATTATCTTCGGGTATTTTGCTTTTATCCGCTTGGTAAATTCAATCTCTGTTTCGCTTTTTTCTCTTTCTAAGGGAAAGAACTTTTCTAATCTATAAAAAAGAACATAAGGATCATCATCAATATTTTTCATTAATTTTTTCAAGTGGAGAAATTCCTTAAATGGTATATAAAACATTATGCTTGCAATTATGAGAAGAAAGAGGACTATTGAAATTAAATAATGATTTTTTATGAAGTTAAAAGATCCTATCATCATCTTTTTGAACTTTTGTTTTACTCTTTTAGGAATAAGATTCTGCGGGTCTGTGGAAAATATACCCGCTATTTTTGAAAAGAAACTCTGCTTGTTAATTTTCAATGATCGTTCCGATACAGGTGTAGCATCCATTGTAAGCCACCCGTATTGCGGAAAGTAAGCCTCCACCCAAGCATGCGCGTGACGCCCTCTGAACAATATCCCATTTTGTTTAGGATCATATTCGC
Source organism: bacterium (assembly GCA_021162505.1). Taxonomy (GTDB): domain Bacteria; phylum AUK180; class AUK180; order AUK180; family AUK180; genus AUK180. The sequence continues at coordinate 4,033 of JAGGYO010000106.1, read as the reverse complement.
CGCCGGCAAAACCCGACACAACCCTGGAGGGAATACCGGTGGATCTTAGCATTATGGCATATACGGTGGCAAATTGTTCGCAATAACCCTTTTTGTAAACAAATAAGAAATAATCCACCAGGTCGCTTCTATTGGGCAAAAAGGAAAATTCATCACTATACTTATAATTGGTCCTCAAATAAGATGCTAATGCAAGTGCCTTATCATAATCATCCACTTCACTTTTTGTAATTACATTTGAAAGATCCACCGTTCTTTTGCTTAAATATGGTATCTGGAGATATTTGTCAAAAGAAATGTCTATATCCCAAATATTAGCAGCAGGGAGTATTTTTAACGGCAGTTTACTTACCACTGAATAAGTAAAGGGAAATTTCAGTATCCTTGGAATATAAATATTGGAGATCTCTGACATAAATACCTTATTGGCGGGAAACCTGATGACTATGGGATAATTTTCGTAGAACATGATATTTGGAATTTCCGTTAAATATGTTATTACCTGAGAATCGGTTTCGTAATTTATCATGTCCTTACTTTCAAAAGGTACTCTCAATTGCCAGCTATAATTTTTCAATTGGTAGCGACGGGAGTATGTTGTTTTCCAAGTTCTGCCGTTAAAATGATCGTAAATCACACCTTTCAAATAATGTAATCTATTCAAGTGAGAGGTCTTCAATAATAGTATAGGCTGGGGATCATCCCAAACCTTTCCTGAGGTAAGTGAAAATTCAAGAGAAAATCCCGGTAGAGAAATGGATTTTTTACTTGTATCCGGAGGTGTAAAGTAATTTTTATTCTTGGAAAACGGGAGGTTAAAAAAATTTACATGCCAAAAAAGCGGAAAGAACATATAGATCAAAATGCCGGCAAGGAAAGAAAAAGCACTAATCTTTAGAGATCCCTGTAACAATTTTCTCAAAGGAACACCGGTTCTCTTTGCGATAAATACAGGTTTATCCATCGGGGGTATTAAAATGACAAAAAAAAGTATACTGGCAAATAAAAATAGAAAAATAATAAGGACATAGTATAGATTATAAGAAATAGACGCATCATAGATCATTATTATGAAAGAGATTACATAAAAATTTATAAAATTCTTTTTTGTAGACAATCGAAATGCCACAAGAGGTAACCCCCAGGAAAAAGAGATTGCCAAAATATCTTTTACTACATAAAAACCCTGCCATATGAGAACAGATTGTACTATAAAGAAAACAATAAAAAAGAATCCCAAGATATTGTCAAATAAAAAATTCTCTTTATTATGAAAATTAAAAAAAGATACCAATATGCCAAGGATAAGGATAGAGGTTTGAATCATCCATCTCATGAGGTTTTCCCCTAAATAAAGATAGAGAGTTAAGCTTGACATTACATAGATCAGGAATACAAGGGAGAAAAGATATGCTTTTTTACTCTTCAAATACCATCTCCATATGCCTGCTATCCGTTATATAAATGAAGAATTCATTGGCTATACCATATTCCATAAGGTCTTTTGCATTATCTATTTTTTCCTTAATGTAAATGTAAATTACACTATTTCCGTATTTTTTCAGATCGCTAATGAGGGCAATATGCTTTCGAGGGGATTCATTTGAAACAATAAATACAATGCTGCTTTTCAAATAACTTTCAAAATAAAGGTCTAATTTTTGATCTTTAATATTTACATTCCAAATATTTGATAATTCCTTCAATAGCAGGTAAATTTGTTCACGACCCAATTGAGGGATCAGTACCTTCCCACCTACTACCTCCCCCACTGCATACTCATTATCAACACGGTTCTTGATTATAGATGCGGACATTCTAATAATATCAGAATTGTCCTCTGTATAAAGTTGGTTCTTTATCAAAGGAATGACCCAGGCTTTTTTCCCCAATTTTTTTTCCCTTACCTTCACCAAAATATCATCTAATTTTAGTGATAGTTTCCAATCAATATCCCTTATTCTATCTCCGAATTCATAGGGTTTTATACCCCAGATATCATCCCCATACCCTATTCGAGACTTGAATTGTTCACTTTCACTTTTTATATTCATCAGATGCTCGGGAAAAAATGTGATGTCAAAATATTTCGGATAAACAACTATTCTGTCATTAACCAAAACGGATCTTTTAAATCGTAAAAATGGGAGCGGATAGGAAGAAGAAATTTCTATTCTTTGAAAATAAAATATACCGGGGAAATTAAAAAATACACTGTTTTCTACCCTTCTTGTAGTTCCTTTTTGAATATTATCCAAATATAAGGATGATATACTGTTTTTAACAAATGGTATATGATCTTTAAACTCCAGAAAAAATTTGTCGTCATTAGAGAAGATCTCATATATAATATCAACACGCTCCTCTTCAAAGATCTCTTTTTTATAGAACCTCTGTATCTCTACCTTGTCAATATTCTTTTTTCCCATATAATATGATAATATTAAGATCACCATCATTATGATTGATATAAAGAACAATAGGTTCAATCCCGTATTAATAGATGTTATTAAAACGACAATATTTAATAATAAATAATTTTTTATCCCAAATATTTTATCTTGGGGCTTCTGTTTCATTTATAAGGTTTTCTAAGATTATATCACTTGTCAAACCATTGATCCTTGCTTGGGGGGTCAATCGTAATCGGTGGCGTAAAACGGGAACAAAGATATTCTTAACATCATCGGGTATTACAAAGTTCCTGCCTTTGAACGCTGCATTCCCCTGAGCCATTTTCTGCAAAGCAATGGAAGCTCTGGGACTCGCCCCTAAGAGTAAGTTGTCATTATCTCTCGTTTTAGTAATGAGATTTATGATATATTCTCTAATGAGAGCAGTAACTTCAACATTTTTCAACATCTTTTGTAATGAAAGTATCTTGGAAATAGCGACCACCGGCTCGATCCTTTCGATTGGATGAATGATCTGCACCTCTTTTAATATATCTTTTTCTTTTTCTGCTGAGGGGTACCCCATTGGTATCTTTATTAAAAATCTATCCAATTCTGCTTCGGGTAAAATGAATGTTCCGCCTTGTTCTATTGGATTTTCTGTTGCAATAACAAAAAACGGTGATGGTAAAGGATGGGTATTTCTATCTATGGAAACCGTATATTCTTCCATTCCCTCCAAAAGAGCGGACTGCACCTTTGGTGTTCCTCTATTGATCTCATCAGCCAAAAGAATATTTGTGAATATCGGTCCTTTCCTGAAACTGAATTTGCCTTCATTCTTAATATAAATATAATTACCGAGAATATCGGTAGGTAGTAGATCATTGGTAAATTGTATCCTTTGAAAATCACCGTTTATTGATTGTGCAATACTTCTTGCAAGCATGGTCTTGCCAACACCCGGAACATCTTCAATAAGAATATGCCCTTGTGCAGCCATTGAAATAAGTATGATATCGATCTTTTCCCTTTTTCCCTTGATCACCTTTTCAACATTATCACCCAAGGTAGCCAATATCTTTTGAAAATCTGAAAATTTTGTTTCCATTTTATACCTCGCTTATCTTAAAAAAAACCGATTCGGAGCGGGCTTTTATTTCATCTCCCACCAATAATTTTGCCTCCACGAAGAACCGGCGGCCATCCTCCCTGACAACCTTGGCTTCACAGGTAAATTCATCTCTAACCATTAATGGCTTTTTAAAATATACCGTTATTTTGCCTGTAACTGCGACAATGGAAAGCGAATGTATTGCCTTAGCGGAGGTTTCATCCAAAACGAGAGTAATTATCCCGCCATGAATGATATTCTTATAGCCCTCATAATTGGAACTTAGTTTGGAATGGGTAACGGCGACTCCCTTTTGCATTTCAAATTTCAATTTTAAACCAATTGGATTCTTTTCACCGCATCCGATGCAATTATTGTTCTCCTCGTCCAAATCTATTTTTTGTCTATTAGGCATATTTTTCTCCTCTAAATTGAGCCACTAGAAAATTCTCTGCTCGGCTATATCTATTTTTTCTTCCTTTATTTAGATATTATATCACAAATTTCTCAAAATTCATATTTTTTT
>JAGGYO010000081.1 GCA_021162505.1 bacterium | reverse complement strand
TGCTGCTATGGAAGTAGCATGACCGATTCCTTCTGTAAGAACAATTTCGAAATCTGTTGTATTTTTTGAAAAGAATTCTTCTATTAAGGGGATTTTTTTCTTCGCATTTCCCTGATCCGCAATTGGGTTGAGGATGATTGTAAAATATCTGTTCATACCTACTCCTATATATCTTTTTAGATTATTATATTCAAATGATGTGTGTCAGGGGACGGTTCGTTTGTCATATTTTAAGAATATATATTTACCTTATTGAGTCGCCACCAGCTGTTAAAAGAATTAATTTTTCTCTATTTTTATATTAATACGACAAAAGGCTTAAAAGTTACCAAGTTATTGACCTGACACAACCATTGTCCCTTGTTGTATTCAGAAAAAAAATGGTATGTATCTATTTATTCCTCTAAAACGATATCCGATTTATCCCATTCAATTTTTTCATCTCAGTTTTGGTCCTAGGCAAAAACATTAAAAATCCCCTTATTTTTAAACTATACCGAATATTTCACTGCATATCCGCAAAATAAAAAGTAATCCGATTAATCATTTTTTTAAATTGAATCAGCAAGTCCCTCTCTGACACCACTGCTGTCAAACCATAAATTCATCTTTTTTAATTCATGCCTTAAATAAAAGACGGTCAGGATAACTGATAGAACATCAGCAATCGGGTAAGAAATCCAGATCCCCATAAGACCTAATCCAAAGACTCTTGGTAAAATAATGACAAGTGGTATAAAAAGTAATACCTGTCTAAGTAGGGATAATATCAAGGTTGGAACTGCTTTTCCTAATGATTGAAAAAGAGCAGCGGCAACAACTTGAATACCGATTAATGGAATCATTGAAATAACAATTCTTATTATAGGAACACCTTTTTCAATGACTTCACCTTCTGAGGTGAAGATGTTAAAAACAAACGAAGGGAATAGTTCGATAAAACACCATCCGATTGTTGCCATGACTGTAGTAACTAGGATGGATATTTTTAAGGTTTCTTTTATTCGTTCATATTTTTTAGCTCCATAATTAAATCAAATAATCGGTTACATCCCTTGAACCACGCCAAACAACGGCATAAATATAAACATGGTTACTCTTTGAAGGATTCCGACAATAATTAAAGCAACGTCTCCTCCTAAAAAACTTAAAGAAGTATTGATAATAACACCGGCTATTCCACCGGAGATATGCCTGAAAAATGAAGCCATGCCTACCGTAACAATTTCCTTAATAATGGGTATCCTTGGTTTTAGATGATGAAACCTTACCCTTAATGAACTTTTACCGCTATATAAATATCTCATAATGTAAAGAAAAGCAAAAAACTGAGCAATGATAGTTGCCAGTGCCGCACCTTTTACTCCCATTTTAAATATAAAGATAAATATCGGATCTAAAATAATATTTGACCCTGCTCCAATGATCATGGAAATCATGGCTACTTTAGCGTTTCCCTCTGCTCTGATCAAATTATTGGTTGACATGGCAAAAGAACGGAAAACACTTCCATAAAATATAATGGTAATATAATCCCTGGCATAAGGCAATATTGTATCAGTTGCTCCGACAAATCTAAGCAAAGGTTCAGTAAAGGTTAGGCCCAATATCGCAATAATTGAACTAAAAACCACGATAGAAAAGAACGAGTTCCCGGTTACATTATCTGCCTTTTCAACGTTATTGGCCCCCAGACTTCTTGAAATGGCAGAAGCCGAGCCCATCCCTATCATAATGGCAAAAGCCATGATGATCATTTGAATAGGGAAAGATACAGTTAAGGCACCAATGGCTGTTGCACCTACTCCCCTTCCTACAAAAATAGTATCTACTAAATTATATAATGCATTAACAGTCATTCCCATGGTTGCGGGTACAGATAGGCTAACTAAAAGTTTGCTAATCTTCTCTTTCCCCAGTCTAGTACTCATTTCTTTCATAAATTTTCTCCTATTGTAATTTCTTCATTATTTTATCCGTACTCAGCATTTAACATCAAATTATAGTATTTTTTTATCGCAAACGACACGATTTAAAATCTCCAAGCCCTTAATAATATCTTTTATTTCCTGCTCGGAAAGTTCTTTAAGTAAATGAGTAAAATATTCTCCCCTTTTCCTATGAAATTCCTGGTATATTTTTTGACTCCCCTTGCTCAAATAAATTTTTACCACTCTTCTATCATCTTTGTCGCGTTTTCGCTCCAAAATTTCCTTCTGTTCAAGGCGATCTAAAATACCTGAAACAGTACTATCGGATAATCCCATTTTCTCACTAATATCGCTCACTTTCTGCTCGCCGCTTTTAGCCAATATAGAAATAACAGAAAGTTGAGGAAACGTAAAACCTGAATCCTGCATTAAACCATGAAATTTATGTCTCAAAGTTCTATTAAAATTTCTATTCAGGCTAATGATTTGGGAAATACTTTCGAATTTCGGCATTTAAAAGTTTCCTCTCGGTTTCTTTTATATTTTGCATCATAATATTTATGATAAAAACATTTCGTATAAGAAACATCATAAAATAAAGATTAAACTTTGTCAAATGTTATTAGATAAAAG
>JAGGYO010000203.1 GCA_021162505.1 bacterium | reverse complement strand
GATAATATTAAGAAAACTCATAATATTTTTGGGGATCTCAGAACTATTTGTTCTTATTGGTTTTATTGATTTTCTTCTAAGTGGTACCAGTATTTTTTTGATATGCGGTTTCGCCATCTCGATAATTACGAAACTAATATATATACCAAACAAATTAAATCAATTAGAGAAGAATAACTAAAAAATTGACAGTACCATAGTTCCAATACTATGGGATTATGGTGCAGAAATCCTGCTATATACGGTTATTGGGTTTAAAAAATAGCCGAGGATCATTTACTCTCAGAGAAATAAGTGTTTGATATTTTTTGATAATAATAGTTTCTTTTATCAAGTTTCTCCAAAGAATTTTTTAATGTGTTAAGGTCTCTGTCATTTTGGGTCAGAGCATATGCTGTTTCATAATAAAAAACTCTTTCCGTTTTGCTTTGGATCAATTTCTTTGCCTGCGCTAAAAGGATTTTCATTTTTTCCATTTCGTTCAATTCTTTCCTTAATCTCGCTTCAATTAATAATATGGAAAAAAGATCTGACCATATCTTATACTCATTGGCGAGCTTTTTAATTCTCTCAATGTCCTTCAAAATAATTTCATATTTCCCTAATTCTAATGCGATCTTGAACTTAATATAATATGAGTTTGGTATCCAATAGTTCAATTTAATGCTTTCAAAGGTTTTTACTGCTTCATTAATTAAGGGAACTCCTTCTTTATACCGGCCCAGTTCATAGAGCATCATAGCAATATTGGATAGATTTATCCCAACCCCTTTTGGATCATTAAGCTCTCTTCTTATTTTCACAGCATCATTTAATAATTGTAATGCTTCCTCGAATCTCCCAAAGTATGCCTCAATACTTGCAAAATTACCTGCTATCAAAGCAAAGTTCTTTTTGTCCTTATTCTTCTTAGAAACCTTCAATCCCAAAGATAAATATTCTTGGGCTTCTTTTAGTTCCCCCATTTTGTAATACAGACTGCCGATATTTGAGAAAAGAACAATTGACATCGTATAATTTCCTATCTTTCTTGCTATTTCTAGTGCCATTTTATAATATCTTAATGCAAGTGAATATTTTCTTTTATACAGGTAAGTGTTCCCTATATTTGCATATACCCTTCCCATATCCTTTATATTGCCCCTTACCTTAAAGACCTTCATTGCTTGTTTTAGATATCTTAATGCCTTATCAAATTGACCCATTTGATTTTTTAATACTCCCAAATTACTATAAATAAGTGTTCTATCAAAAAGGGGAATATTTTTATAAGAGAGTGCCTTTTTATACATTTTTTCTGTGAGATCACTTTTTCTTAAATAATAATATATCCGCCCCCGCAATGAATAATATAGAAATCTGGTCTTTTTACTGTTCAATAAATATCTTGTGAATTTCAAACTCATTTCATGTTTATTTTTAAAAAGATATGTTTCGATCAATCCATGGTAGATCTCCACCCTCAATTTGTTTATTTTACAATCTTTCATCTCTTCATTAAGTATGGAGATGGCTTTATCCCATTTCCCTATACTACTAAGTGATCTTGCCAGTCCAAGTCTTGTTCTATGATATAATATTCCGCCATCTACAAGCGACGCGGCTTTTTCAAAATACTCTAAAGCATTGTTCAAATACCCCTTTTTCTCCTCTAATTTCGCAATTTTATAATAATATTCTGCTGCCATCTTCTTCTTTTGTCCCATCTCTAAATGAAAAGCAATTAGCTGATACTCTTTTGGATTGTGTTCCTTTAATAAATGTGCGATCTTATTATGAAGATAGATGAGGTCCTTTTTTAACTGTAATTGATAGATCTTATCTTTAAAGATAGAGTGTTTAAAAATATATTTCATTTCCTGCAAGGTCTCAATTATATTATTATCAATAGAATCCCCAATACTCTCTTGGGTATTGTCATTTCTCAATATGCGGGCAATGATATCCAAATCAAATATTTTCCCGAAAACCGCTGCGGTTCTCAAAAATTCCTTGACCTCATGTTTTAAGCTATCGTATTTCGAGATCATGATATTGTCTAGGGTTAATTCAATCCCGTTCTGCCAATTCTTTCTAGGGGTTTTCCTTATATAATCACCCACCTGAACAGTGAAAAAAGGTACACCGTCCGTCTTTTTATATATTTCTTTAATAACTTTATCACTAATATTATCAATTCCAATTAAATTGAAATATTGTTTGGTATCTTCTACGCTGAATGACTTCAAAAAGATCCTTTCACTTTTCAAGTTCTGAAATGAGTTCTTTGAAGAATATTTTCCCCGAAAGGTTCCAAGGATCTTGACGCTACTACATTTTTTTAAAATATTATCAATAAAGATATTGAACCCTTCATTGAGAAGCTGCGCATCATCAAAGAACAATATCAATTGTTTGTCCAAAGCATTCAATATTGCCGCCATACCATTTATCTTGATCGTTTCCCTCTCTTTTTCGCCTAGTGTTTCCAGATCCGCTCTTAATTGTTCTTTACCCAAAAGAAAATATTTGAAGGTTTCCTTTTCCCTTTCATCCTCTGTTTTGTTCAATAATTTTTGGATGTTGTGGTTCTTTGAAATGGTTTTTAATAAAAAATCAATATATGAGCCAAAATTTATATTTTCCTCAGATAAATAGAAAGAGAAGTGCATTGAATTTTTTTTATGATTGTTGAGGAAGTGTTCTACCAAATATGTTTTGCCAATACCCGCCTCGCCATAAATGGAGAGTATTTTTTCTTTATTTGAATTTAAAAATTTCTTTAATTGTGTTAAAATATTACCTCGGCCAATAAATATTTTTCCCCTTTTTTCTTTTTCAATGCTAAGGACTTCAAAGGTTTCGATCTTTTCATTTTTCCCCTTTAATCGTTCAATTGAAAGGAATCGACTATTTACATTTAAATAGTTCAATGTTTCTTTATCGGCAATAATATTATTATGTTTAGCAAACGACATTAATCTTGCCGCTGTATTCACCCTATCGCCAAGAGCAGTATAAACCATAAGCCCATTCCCACCGAATAAACCTGCAAGTACTTTTCCTCCAGATATGCCTATCTTACATTTTTCGCCGAGTTTTTTAGCGAGAGCAATGATCTCTATACCTGCTTTCACCGCATTTTTCATGGAATCCAATTTCATTTTTGGGATACCAAAGAAGGCGGGGATCACAAAACCTTTGTCCCCATATTCGATTTCGTTAAAAAAGCCACCACTAGATTCTATTATCTCAAGGACTTGTATAATGAATTCATTCTTTAAATTATCCACGGGATAGAGCTTTACAAAAAATGATAATGCAGTTCTGAATTCACTCTTTATTTTTAAGATCTTATTGGAAGATATAAAGTATTTCGGATCGAAGTCATTGTTTTTTACTAATTTCGAAAATGTAATTTTTCTTTTTACTTTTTTTAACCCGGATGCCTCTAAAACCGGTTCACCATATATTGCCAGCACTTTTCTTCTGGAAGTATTTATTGTTTCTATAGTAACATTTCCTGAAGAATAGCCCATCTTAATAAATATTTTAATATTTTTGCTTTTAGATATTTCAATATTATCTATACTATCAATAAAATCTTCGATTTCCTTAATGATCTTTTCGCTATCAAATTTCATAAAAAATATGGCAAAAAAAGCATCCCCGGAGTAGTTATAAATATAACCATGATTTTTAGTGATTATATCATCAATTCCACTGAATATATAATTT
>JAGGYO010000175.1 GCA_021162505.1 bacterium | reverse complement strand
AAGATAAAGAATTAAAATTACATGATATTTTCAAAGATAATATTTTCCATTTCAATAATAAGAATTTTGAACTGCTTTTGAGCTATAATGATGAATTTTTACTTTTCTTAAAGTCATTACTTGATAAATTTGTCCCAAATTATAATGAACTTAAAACTGTATATTTGTATTACCAATTAGCAATCGCCATGGGAAAGAACATTGTGAATATTAAATATGAAAAGGGTATTTCCAAAAAGAATTATGAGATATTTGTAAATGCTTATAAAGAAATATTGAATGAACATATCGCCAATATCGAGGAAAAAGCAAAAATCTATGCTAAAAAAATGAGCAAAATAATAAATACAACTGTCAAATATCGATTAAAAGACGGGAATGTTGAATTCTATTTCAATATTTCAAATGAGGAGTTGCCAGATTGACAATGGAAAATGATTCATCTCCATTTTAGTTGATCAATATCCGAAGAAAACCCTGTTTGCCGTTGAAAATAAAGTAGTTTATATAGCGGGAGCATGTATAGTCATTCCTGCGAAGGCAGGAATCCAGCTTTTCCTTTCACCTTTCACTTCTCACTTATTTCCTGTCATTCAGAGTCCAGCACCTTTTCAAAGTGCTGGATAAACCACGACACCATTACTTACTGGTGCGGGGCGTAGGAATCTCAAAACAAATAAAGAATGAGATTATTACGGATTTTTTCAAAATCCTCATAATGACAGCGAAAAAAATATTTACCACAATGCTTTTTTGGCTCATTTTATCAACTTTTTTGGAGATGAACCAAAATGGATAATGAGAAATCAGACCAATACTCGATGGACTATATTCACTTATACCAGAAGATCCAAAATAAGTTTTATTCCTCTTTTTAATATGGGACACTTTGCAATAATATTCGCAAGATACTTTCCGTTTTTATAATACCATTTAACAAAGTTTCGACCAGCATTATATTTCAACAGAACATTATTTCGGAATGCTCTCAATTTTTCAACATTGATATGGTCAATATTCCCATAAACTTCTGTTGCAATAAAGCAGTATTTGGGTTTGGCAAGCGGATCATAATCTTCTAATTCAGGATTTTCACTATATATTTTTGTATCATCACTGTAATCCTCTTCATCCGGCTCAAGGTTTTCAAAAGGTTCTCCGAAATGTGAGAAAAAATCTGCACCTCCGACAAAATTATACAATATGAGATATTTATCTTTTATTATTGGTATGCTCTCTGCCATATCCCTGTCATTGGTATTATAAAAGACCTCTCTTTCTGAGATCTCAAGGTCCCTTTTCATATCATCGATATGAAAATCCTTCTCTATCTTTTCCTTCAACCCCCGTTCATTCTCGTAAAGGTCTGTTAGTATCATATTATAGAGTAATTTTTTGATATAGCCGTTTATCGCATCATCATTTTGGCTGAACTTAATAAATTCTTCATATACATTATTAATATTCATTTTTCATATACATCCTGAAAACACTTTGTCAATTTATAAATATTCCCCTGTATAGAGTATCTTTTTTTAATAGTTCTCCTTGCATTGAAAGCGATTTTTTTATATATTTCAAGATTTGTAAGTAAAATTTGTAATTTTTCTACCCATTCATTGTTATCAGCAGCTAAAAATCCATTTATACCATCTTCGATTATATTTTTATTTTCACCCACAGGCGAGGCAACACAAGGTATCCCTAACGCCATATACTGTATTAATTTAAAACCACATTTACCCTTTGCCCATTCATTATCAATTAGAGGCATTATTCCAATATTAATACTTGATAAGTCTTTTATTTCGCTTTCTTTTGACCACTTTATGGACTCCACATTATTTTTTTTAGAGAATAAAAGCTTGGCTTTTTTAGGGTTATCCGAAATGATCTTGAGTTTGAAATCATTTTTTATCATTTCTAATGGGTTTACTAATATTTTAAGGTATTTAAAATTACTTGAAGTCCCGGTCCAGCCTATTATAGGATCTTTTTTAATATTTTCCTTAAAATGAAAGGTATATCTGTTAGTATCAACGGAGGTTGGGATAACAATTACATTTTTATTATATTGTAATGCCCATTTCCTTAAATAATTGTTCCCTACAATAACTGTCGAGCTATTCTTCACAATAAATTTTATTTTTTTCTCAAATCTTAAATAAATACTATCATCAAAATCATAGATCACTCTTTTATATAATTTAAAAATGATCCATTCTAAAACAGGGGGGAAATATGGTATCAGATCCTTTTGTAAAAACACAATATCTGCATTAATATTAAATAGGATATTTATTAACCTATTAATGAACTTAAAAGGAAAAACAATAATGGATGTTCCTTTTATAGGTATGGGAAGGCGGTAATAAGAATTAGGGACACCATTTTTTAATATGGGAGTGATTTTTTTATCCTTTAGGTAAGGAATATATTGCTGGACCCTGAATCTACTTGAAGGAATAAGTCTTCCACTTGTTAAAAATAATACCTTCACTCATTATCTCTTTTTGGGATTGAAATTATTGTAATCCTTCCACTTTGCCTAATTGTACTCTGAAATAATGCTAATGGATATAATAAAATCTGCAATAACGATCCAAACCCCCCGTTATTAGGGTAATTTATAAACCATTTACCTATTTTTTCTGCCTTCCAATTATATTTTAATATAAAACCAATACTTTTAAAAATATCGGCAATATTTCTTTGATAGAATATTTTAGTTATTGTAAAACCTGATCTTTCTAAAAGCAATTT
>JAGGYO010000184.1 GCA_021162505.1 bacterium | reverse complement strand
TTCCGGTTGAAGTATCTCAATTTTTACCTCCAGTGTCTTACTAATTTGATCGACCGCCACACCTTTGGAAACAACTTCTCCCCGGAATTTTTCTTCCGGAAAGGCATCAATTTCAAGACTCACTTTTTGACCTTCTTTTATTTTAGAAATATCTTTCTCCGAAATTCCTACTTTAACAAATATTCTGCTTACATCTATGATGGACAATAGAGGTACGGAAGGAGAAACCATCTCACCGGAACTTACGGAAATGGAAGTCACTTTACCGCTGATAGGAGCTGTAATCTGTGTATTTTTCAATTGATATTTAGCCATATCCAAAGCAGCTTTGGCCTGTCTAACCTGAGCTTCAACTGATTTTATATCTTCTTCCGCTGCGCCTTCTATGACTAATTCATAGCTTTCCTGGGCTGACTGATACTGCACATCGGCAATTTCATATTGATTTTTCGCCTGTTCATACTGTTGTTCGGATATTGCCTTTTCGGTAAAAAGTTTTTTCATTCTCAGATAATTTTCCTCTACGCTATCCCGATTCATTTTAGCTTGAAGCAGGGCTGATTCTGCCTGCTTAATCACCTGAGGACGTGCCCCAGATTTGATTTTATCAGAAGAAGCCTGGACAGAATCCAACGTTGCCTGAGCTTGTGCCACCTGAATTTTTATTTGCTCATCACCAAGGGTAATGAGTATATCTCCCCTTTTAACCTCTTCACCATTTTTTACTTTGACCTCTTTAGCCTGTCCCATTATTTCAGAAGTCACTCTTACCGTTTCATTCGCTTCCACCACACCGGTAACCTTTAAAAAAGAATTAACTTCCCCTTTTTCCACCAGGGCAGTTCTTACCGGAACAATGATTTTTTCTTCTATTTGTGATTTCTGAACTTCTTCCTGCTGTTTTACATTCAATTCATCGACAATTCGAAATGCCAATAAACCGATGATAATAATAAACAAAAAGATAAAAAAGAATGTTCTTTTCTTAATTTTCATAAAATATTTCCTCTCTCCTATAACTAATATTCTTTTATATATTAAAATACTATCATCTAAAAATCATATTACTTAAATATACAAAATAAGCAAGTACTAAAACAAGATTTTTATATATTTATCAATTTTTTTTAATTACATACTCCTATTGCCTTTACCAATGCAGCACGGGCAGTATTATAATCATAAAGAGCATTTAAATAATTTGTTTCAGCTTCAATAAGGGTACTTTGCGCATCAATCACCTCAGTATTTGTAGCTATGCCTTCGTTGTATTTTACCTGAGCAATGCGAAAACTTTCCTGGGAATTTTTTATGCCTTCTTCCGCTACTTTAATCAATTTTTCCGCTTCTCTCATATTCAAATAGACAGAACGCACTTCAAATTCAATTAATCGCTGCACTTGCTTTTCACTTTGGTCAACTTGGGCAAGGTTTATCTCCGCCTGTTCGATCTTGGCTTTGTTTACTCCCCCATCCATAAGAGAATATTCTGCTACGACCATAGCCTGCCAGCCGGTAATTCCCGATTCAGCATTTAATATTACCTGGGGCCTTCTATTGCTTTTAGCTACATCAACCATTTCCTCCATAATTCTTCTTTGCAGGGCAATATTCATGATTTCGGATCGATTCTCTCCGGCCTGCACTAAAGCATCTTCCAGATTAACTTCGCAAGGCTCATAGGATAAATTATTTTCTAATACCAATTCGATATTTAAATCAATCCCCATAATGGAATTGAGATTATACATCGCCAGTTTATAACCATTTTCTGCCTTGATTAGATTATGTTCGAGATTAGACAATTGTGATTTAATTCGATTCAAGTCAATAGGAGCAATCATTCCTTCTTTTAAAAGCGCTTCCGATGATTCCAGGTGAGCTTGCATCTGTTTAACTGCCTGAGTACTTACTTTTTTTATACCTTCCGCTTGCAGGATCTGGTAATACGCCTGGGTAACCTTATAAATAATTTCCTGTTTCTCTTTATCCAGGTCATTCAAAGAAATTTGCTTATTGGCTTCTGCCTGGTCAATTAGTGATTCTATTTTTCCTCCACTATAAAGAATTTTTGTTGCACTCATGGAAAAAATCGGAACCCCCTGACCAGGAGCAAAAAGACCGCTGAAATCACCTGCCCCTATAGCTTCTTCATCAATAGTCTCGCTCATCTGAAGGTAACCGCCTTGCACTTTCATATTTATTTTTTTTGCTCCCTCGGCTTCTTCAATCTGAGCCTGGCTTACATCTACCGCCGATTCGGATATTTTATAACCTATATTACTTTCCAAAGCAATTTGAATACTCGCTTCCAGGTTTAAATTCATGGGAGAGGTAGCTGTAAAGATGACCAGATGACTTGCCGATAAAAATATTAATATAAAGAAAAGGGTAAAAGCAACTTTCCCTAAAAAATAATTTTTTTTCAACCTCATTTTTATCACTCCTTACTTTCTTTATTTTTTACCTGTTTTTACACTATCCATACTTCTTCCAAATATTTGCTCAGTCAATTCCTTAAACTTCTCCTGTTTTTCAATAAATGACTTGGTTTTTAAAACCGCAAAGCCTTCATGACGAGGACCGGAAAGGATAACCAACTGTTCGTCAGGGGCGATTGACAGTTC
>JAGGYO010000341.1 GCA_021162505.1 bacterium | reverse complement strand
GAAAATGGAGATGTTAAGGAATGAAGTGTAATTTATTGGTTTTGACCCACTCTTTTAACTTTTACAGAAAAAACGGGATTGACTCTAGAATCTTATAAATCATAAACTTCCCTTATCCTTTTTACAAATAACCTTAATTTTCAATTGCTAATTCCTATCTTTTTTGATATAATTCTCTAAGGAGATTTTATGAAAAAGAAAATTTACATCCTTTTAATTTTTTCTATTATTCTGTTTTTTCCCATTTCGGAAACGGAGATATTGGCTGCACAAAAAAATATGAGTTTTCGTACTACGGATCATAAGAAACTTATCACAAGAGATGACCAGACACAAAGATTGCTATTGAACGCAGAAATTCAACAGGGAATGAATAATGATACACCCGCTATCAAAGGACATTGGGAAATGAGCACTACTCTTCCAATGAAACTCCATGGTGTTGCTGCAGCAAGTTTAAATGGTGTAATTTATATAGCTGGTGGTAGAACAGAGAAAGGTAATTTCGTAAACACTCTTTATAAGTATGATAAAATACAACATAAATGGGCTCAACTTAAATCTATGACACAAAGAAAAAATACTCTATGTCTCATTGCATATAATGGTATGCTATATGCCATTGGCGGAACAGACGGGAATAAAGTTTTTAACACAGTTGAAATCTATAACCCTATTACGAATACTTGGCATCAAGGTACTCCAATGCCAACAGCAAGATATAATATGACAGCACAAGAAGTTAATGGGAAAATTTATGTTATCGGTGGAGTAGATTTACATAGCCATAGATTTGATACAAATGAGGCTTATGATCCGTATTCTGATTCCTGGGAGGGAAAAGCACCAATGCCTACGGCATTAAGAGGTATGGCTTCAGGTAAATACAATAATGAGATCTATATTTTCGGTGGTTTTTCCTCAGCAGGCAACGATAATTTTGCTTTTTCTTATAATACTATTACTGATAATTGGGAAAAATTAAATACAAATTTCACTGCAAGACATTATCTGACAGGAACAACATTAGGGGATAAAATATATCTCTGTGGAGGAATGGATTCAAGTGTTTTGAGAACTTGTGAAATATACAATATTAAAAAAAATATTTGTACACCCATTGCACCAATGGGTAATCCAAGGATACATCTTGCTCTTGTGGCAAATGACGGGCAGATATTTGCTATTGGTGGGGTCACTACAACAGAAATGTCAGGAACTACAAACAAAGTTGAGATCTACTCACCCCTTAATAATTCCAGGATTTCTGTTTATAGTGGCAGGTGGGATTTAGTTAAACCTTTACCACAAACTTTAGGAGGAACACCGAAAGGAATTCTTGCCAATAATAAAATTTATATTCCAGGAGGGAATAATTCCAATAAGAAATTGGACAACTTATATGTTTATGATATTACTACAAATAATTGGTTGGAAAAAGCAAGAATGCTACACCTTGTTACCTCTGCAACCATTACTTCTTATAAGGATAATATATTTGTTTTTGGCGGCTATGACGGCAAAGAAACAGTTGACCTGGTACAAATATATAATATTAAAAATAATACATGGACAGAGGGAGAACCAATGCCTACTGCAAGACATAGAGGTATTGCAGAAGAAAGTGATGGAATTATTTATGTGATTGCCGGAGTTGACAGGGGTGGAAATTATTATAATCAAAATGATACATACAATCCTAAAACCCAATCATGGGAAGAAAGAACTCCATTCCCAATTTATGCACAAGGTATGGGTTCTGCTGTTTACAATGGTAAAATTTATGTTTTCGGAGGTTTCTCTTCATCAGGCAAAATACTTAATGATCTTTATATTTATAATCCAGAAACAAACATGTGGAAAGAGGGGGCTCCAATGCCAACTCCTCGAAAATATTTAAGCGGGTGCAATTTCAACGGGCAAATATATGCTATTGGGGGCTATAATAATGATAAGACACTAAATACCGTTGAAATTTATGACCCCATTAATAATATTTGGAATAAAGGTACTTCATTATTGGAACCTGTAAGATTTGAAGCAATTGCTGCAACCGATCTAAATATTTATGCGATTGGTGGTTCAAATACGAGAATAGTTAATATCGTTCAAAAATACACATCGGCAATTAATGAATTTGGAGAAGGTTTTGGATTATTTAAAAGCAAATTATTTTCCCTTAAAGAATTGAATAATAATATTAAAGAACTGAAAAGAGATTATTTAGAAAAAAGATCTGAATATACTAATATTAGCCTAAATTATCGGCAAGCTAATCGTAAGGTAACTTTGAATTCTCAAAAAATTGTACAGATCAAAAAGAATATCAAGCATACAAGTTCAAGTGAAAAAAAAGAATTAAAAAAAAGATTAAAAATCCTTAAAAGAAATAAAAAGCTTGCCATAAAAAGAGCAAAATCATTGAATAATGAAATTCCCATGCTTGAAAAAGAGTTTAAATCCGAGAAAATTTCCATAAGAAATTACCTGCACAGTCTATTGGAAAGCATTAATAGAGAAATAATTGTTCCAGTGACAATTGAAAATCAATTACCATTTGATGAATACACAACCATGGCTACAATAAAAGAACGATTGATCTTGGAAAATGAAGAAATAGCAAAGGAAAAAGCAAAGAACATTATAGTAAATGACTATTTTTTAGGTAAAATAAGTGATCAAGATATTATTATTCTTGAGATCATACATATTGGAGGAGGAGATTTCAGTATAAATTATATAGGAAGAAGTGAAATTGAAAGTATTTCATTTAAACAAGAATATAAAATTAAATACAAAGTATTAAAAAATCCATTTTAAATCTTCAGTACTGAGTATTAAATCAACAGTATTATCCATTTCCAATTGGATTATCCCTTGACTTTTTTTGTAAAAAGTTATAGAATTTACAAAAGAGGTTGATTATGAAAGTAGATAAACTATTTTTATTTTTTTCGGGGTTAATATTGTTTGTTAATTTTGCATTTGGAGCTTCCATTTCAGGAATTATTACCGATGGTGCTAATCCTTTGGAAAATGTGACTGTGGATTTAACAGTAAATGATACCACTTCACTTCAAACAAGTTCAACAGGTTACTATTCTTTTACAGGTTTATCAAATGGTAGCACCTTTATTGTTACTCCGACATTAACACATTATGCTTTCACTCCTACGAATTTAACTTATTCCAATCTTAGCTCTGATATTACTGATGCAAATTTCACGGGAGAATTTTTGCAATTCGAAGAGATAAATCCGGGAGAATTGGCAAATGTTAGGGAAGGTTCTATTTGTTATGGAGATATAGACAATGATGGCGATCTTGATCTAATTTTAACAGGATATACCGGAACAAGTCGGGTTTCCAAAATCTATCAAAATAATGGTGCGGGCAGTTTTATTGAGATCAATTCCGGGCAACTTAGCGGAGTTTATCAAAGTTCTATTGTCTTGGGGGATATTGATAATGATGGTGATCTTGATTTAATATTAACAGGAGACACTGGATCCAATTATATATCAAAAACTTATCAAAATAGTGGTACGGGCAGTTTTACTGAGATCAATTCCGGTGAACTTACCGGCGTTGAACGAGGATATGTAATATTAGGAGACATAGATAATGATGGCAACCTTGATCTAATTTTAACGGGCTATACGGGAGCAGGACATGTAGGCAAAATTTATAGAAATGATGGTACGGGGAGTTTTACTGAAATAAACTCCGGTCAAATACAAGGGGTTCGTTATTCAACATTGAATTTAGGGGATATAGATAATGATGGTGATCTTGATTTGATTTTAACCGGATACAATGGTTCTTATTTGGGAAAAATTTACCAAAACAATGGGACAGGAAACTTTACAGAAATAAATGCTGGACAACTAACAAGCATTGACTTTGGAGCCGTCTCAATGGGGGATATTGATAATGACGGTGATCTTGATCTGATTGTCTCAGGATGCCCCGCTGATGGGAACAATGCCGCCACAAAGACTTATCAAAATGACGGAACAGGATCATTTACAGAAATAGTTTCTGGACAATTAATTGATCTTTATTACAGTTCGGTTGCATCAGGTGATATTGATAATGATAATGATCTTGACCTGATATTGACCGGCTATGATACTGTTAATTATATTTCAAAAATATATAAAAATAATGAAGAAACAATAAACAATATTCCAAATACGCCTACAAATCTTCAAGCAGACGATAATAACGGATACTGGAAATTATCATGGGATGCACCAACTGATGATCATACAAGTACCAATATGCTGAGATACCACATTGCAATTAGCACAACTACATCCGGCAATTACAATTATATAAATACTGCAATAGATTATCCAAGAGGTCAGGCAAATATCGGAAATGTTTGTTTAGCAAAAGATCATTATTATGAAACTAATATTCCTTTATCTACCAAAATTTATTGGAAAGTTAATGCTATTGACACATCATTCATATTTTCTAATTATTCGGTAGAAAATACAGCAGCAATTTACATTGTTAGTGGTGTTTTGTCTGGTACAACAGGAAATCCTATATCAAATTACTCAGTAAATATAACCGGCGCTACTACAACAACTTTAACAACTTCATCAACTGGTTTCTATAAATATAATGCTATGTCGAATAATGCTTATATTACTACACCTGATCATACATACTATAATTCTTTACCTTCTTCATACTCATATAATCCCATTTCATCCGATCAATTAAATCAAAATTTTACGATTACATTAATTCATAGAAAAATATCGGGGGTGATAGCTGAGAGCGGTATTGGATTAACAAATGTTGATGTATCATTAACCGGCTCCGAAGTAAATTTATTATTAACGAGTTCTACAGGCTATTATGAATTCTCATCACTTCCTTCAACAGGAACATACACCATTACACCAACTAAAATACATTATACTTTTTCGCCGACTTCAACGACTTATAATACACTCACAGAAGATGAAACCGCAACCGACTTTGATGCCACACTTGATCAATGGAATATTTCAGGGACAATAATCGATGGAGCAAATCCCATAAATAATGTTACGGTATCAATCTCCAAAAACAGTGTTGCGGCAGGAAGCACAACTACAAATTCATCAGGTCAATACTCATT
>JAGGYO010000310.1 GCA_021162505.1 bacterium | reverse complement strand
GTTTTCCCTGCTTTTATCTATAATTCTTTTGCCTTTTTTAAATTGTAGGGTAAAAGTCCTTGGGGTACTTGTTCCATTGTTTTTTTTGTTGCAACAATAAAAATTGCACAAGAATTTTCATTTGAACCACAATATTTGCTCACAAACATACTGTAAATAGTATGGTTTTTCTCTTTCATTCCATTAATAAACTTACATTGATTAAAATATTTACATGTCATATTACTTTCCTTTAAAAAATATCCGCATTAAAAGATTCATCTTCTTGAAGCATTAGATATTCAGGGATTTCCAAGCCAACATCTGATAAACTCATTACTGCCAATAGGTGAAGTTTATCCTTGATATGTTGCGGGGCAATATTTTGACAAATTTTATACCCCACTTGAAATGCTATATCTGGCATTACCTTGGTGTTAACCACTTTACCGGCTTTGTCAAATTCATAAACAGGTGTAAAATTTTCTGCCAATATTAAATGACTTGACACCATTTTGTATTCTTCTTCACTGATTTCTTCTTTTAATTGTGCTAAAAATTGATTAAAAGCTAAAAGCCACTGGTCTTTATTCTGAGCATTTTCTTCCAATGCATTGATTCCGACTTTGAGTTCTGACATTTTATTGATAAATTTTTCTATATAACCTCCGCTAATGAGATCTCCATGTTGCGGAGCAATGGTTTCTGGAAGATTAGGAAGGAAACTTCTCATTCCCTCTATGGTTCTTTGAATAGCAAGTTCTGATGGCATATAAAGCTTGTGAAAAACCTCTATACCTTCCCAACTTTCGTTATTGGCAAAAATACCTTCTGTTTTTTTTGTATTAAGACCACCAAAAAAATCTCCTGTAAACAAAACTTTATCTTCATAATCATAATACATCATAGCACCTAAAAAGTGACAATACCTTGCTGGTAAAAAAGAGATTATATGGCCAGTACTAAGCTTTATTTTTTTCAAAGAAAACTTCTCAATAGGAATTAATCTTTTTACTGGTAGTCCATATGATTTTACAAGTCTCCATGTATCAAACGATGTAATTAATCTTGCATTGGATAAATTAAAAATTGTTCCAATATTCCCCGAAAGATCCGGATCTTGGTGTGTTAAAAAAATTAAATTAATCTTCTGTACACCACCAAATAATTTCTGATAAATTTTTTGTAATTCTTGAAAATCTACCCTTCCTCCAGGATCCATTACCATATTTATTTTCTTACCATTTCCCTCAAAAATTCTCACATATGTATTTCTGTGAAAATCTGGTTCGGGAGACCTTATAAGAAAATAATTGTCTGCAATTTCAACTACCTTATAATCCATAGTCATACCTCCGTTTTTTTATTATATCATAAATTTCTTTTTTATACAATTTATTAAATAATAATTTTTATTATTCTTTTTATTCTCCCAAGTATAATAATGTTTCCTAATAGATATTTAAAATTATATTTAAAATCTCATTCGCCATATGACCGGATGCAACGGTAACGCGGGGGGACATAAGCCCCATATTTTCCTTTGCTTCATTCTCGAGATCACCTATTATGGTTACCCTATTTGTTAAATGATGTATTTTTATTTTTTGAGAATCGTCAAAACCGGCAACCCCTGAAACAGAAATAACATATTTTTCGGGGAAATTCATTGAGATCTCATCCACCAAGAGTTTTTTATACACCTTATTATCAAAGCATTCTGCAACAATATCACAATTTTTGAATATTTTTTCTATATCCTTTCTATTTTCTATTTTTTCATTGAATTTATTGATCTTAATATGAGGATTAACCTTTTTAATCATGTCTTCAAGTGCATCGGTTTTATTCATTCCAATATGTTCCACAAAATAATGCTGTCGATTGAGATTTGTGGGGTCAACAATATCAAAATCCGCATATGTGATCTCTGATATCCCCAAGCGAACAAGTGCCATAATTAAATTAGAGCCCAGACCACCAATACCCGCAATACCTATCTTTGCTTTTTTTATTTTATTATGTATACGGGGAGAATGTCTGGCAATAAGAAGAGATTCTATTTCATCTATAGACAAATGCTCTCCTTTTTTCAGCAAATAGACCTCATCATTTGGAAATATTTTATGTGAAGCATTATTTACAGGAAAACCATTAATAATAAAAAGATCTGCCTGGGGTTTTGTTTTATCAATAAGTGCTTTTAATTTGACATTTTTACCTTCAAAAGAATATGCTTTACCGTTTATGAGTACTTTCATTTTACAGACGACCCCTTGTCTTTAGATTTATATATCTATTTATTGTTGAAATAGACAGCTTTTCCGCGGGAACACTTACAACTTCGATCCCCTTTTTTGAAAGGATGCGAATGGTTTTCAAATAATCGTTATATACCTCGAGAGCTGCAAAATGTTCAAATATATCATCTTTTTTCTCCACTACTTTTTTTGTCTCTTTAATTAACTGAGAATCTGAAATTGAGACACATAATGGCAAATGTTTGGGTATAAAAATGGAATTGAACTTGATGACCCTTTCCGAAAAATATTCGTCCATAAGGTCAGTAAAGGTTATTATCATACTTCTTTTTTTAATTTGTGTCATTAGAAAACTATAGGCAAGCTCATAATTTGATTCTTTATATTCGCTCTGAACATCATAAAGCATATCCATGTACAATGACGGAGATCTTTTGAATTTTTCAGGAGGAATGAACCGAATGATCCTGTCCGAAAAGACCAAAATGCCCACATGATCATTATAACTGGTCGCCACGCGTGCTAATAGAACAGCGGTATTCAATAGATGGTCAAATTTTGTAATATTATTTACCTTATTTGTCAAATTACGCCCGGCATCCAACACGAAGAAAATTGATTGATTCTTTTCAGGTTCATATTCACGGCTTATGATCTTGTTCTTTCTAGCTGTCGCTTTCCAATCGATCCATTTATAATCATCGTCTCTTTGATACTCTCTCAGATTTTCAAATTCCGAACCCTCTCCTCTTAGTTTGCTTAATTTTATTCCCATTTTTTCCAATGTTCCGCTTTTCAAAAGGGCTTCATACTTATTTACTTCGTGCATATCGGGAATTATTGATATCTTTTCTGTGCTTTTAATTTTTATGGTTCTGAAAAGAAAGTGTAACGGTGAATATATTCTTATATAAATATGTTCAAATGAAAAATCCCCTCTTTTCAATGGTAATATTTCATAGATGAATTCCTTCTCTATTTTTTTTAATAAATTATATGAACCCATTGGCTGTTTGAGCATGATCTCCAAGGGAGGGGTATCGGTTATTTCCATTTTATAGAAAAGCGGTGAGAAACCCCGAATAGAAATAACAATCTGTTTTAAAATATTTATGGATAATTTTTTATTTACCTTTCTTTTTATTTCAGGTATCTTGAAAGATCTTAAATAGATAATATCTATTATGAGAGCAATGCCCATTGAAAACAGTATTATGATAAAGAAAAGTTCTGCTACCGGAAAAATGGGAATGAGAAATGTAATAAATGCAAGTATAAAAATGAGTAATACAAACTGAAAGGTTGGTCTCATCTGGGAACTTTTACTTCCGATAATATCTCATCAATTACCCTATCCTCATTAATGAATTCCATTTCTGCTTCCGGTTTCAATATGATCCTATGTCTGAGTACCGGATATGCGACATATTTTATATCGTCGGGGATAATATAATCACGATCATTGAAAAGTGCATTCAATTTACTCAAAATGATGATAGCAATACCGGCGCGAGGCGAGGCACCGAGCATTAAACGCTGCGATTGTCTTGTTGCCGTAATAATAGCACTAACATATTCATATATTTGCTCTTCGAGCTTTACATTCTTTATCTCTTCTCGGATCTTTTTAATATCTTCACGAGAGATCACCTTTTTCAGATCGTTCAGTTTCTCTTTAAATATATCGAAGAAATTCGTATGCACTTTGTATATATCCTTTTCTTCATCAGATGTGGGATAATCCACTTTTATCTTCATTAAAAATCTATCCGCCTGGGCTTCCGGTAAATGGTAGGTTCCTTCATATTCCACGGGATTCTGTGTTGCTATGACAAAAAAAGCGTCGTCCAGTTTATATTCATTTCCTTCTATGGTCACTTGTTTTTCCTGCATTGCCTCCAAAAGTGCTGATTGGGTTTTCGGTGGTGTTCTGTTTATCTCGTCCGCAAGAAATATATCTGTAAAAATAGGACCCTTTATAAAATTGAACTCCCTTTTGTTCATATCAAAAACATTTGTACCTAAAATATCAGACGGCATAAGATCGGGGGTGAACTGTACTCTTTTAAAATCCAGATCGCATACATATGCCAATGTTTTAGCAAGCAATGTTTTTGCTATACCCGGAACACCTTCTAATAAAACATGACCGCCGGCAAATAATGCCATGAGTAAATGCTTGATAGCTTCTTTTTGTCCTATTACTACCTTTCCCATTTCATTTTGAATGACTTCAACTTTTGCCTTTGTAATACCTTCCATATGAACTCCTTTATAATGTATATTTTTTTTCAAGTGCCTGTAATTTCTTTACAAATTCCACCATTGTTCTCTTTTTGAAATTACCCAGTACTTTTTCATATTCTTTATCGAGAGCAATCAATTCATTATAAATGCTTGCTCCTCGCACCTTCAATATTTTAAAAATGCCTTTTCTATCTCCCGATCTTATTCCATACTGGTGTGCCAAGCGTTTTAAGAAAAGATCATAATATTCCATAAACACATTTTTATCTTTTTTTGCAAAGGCGTAAAGATTTCCCAAAGCCCTTGTAAATTCCAATATTGAAACCTCGGTTTTCCTTTCCAGGGGATAAATTATACCAAATCTCTTATAACTTTTAAAAATAAATAAAATAAATCCCAATAAAAGCAGTAAAAAGGCATATCCTATATATCTCCTCTGATTAAGGTCAAGATAAAAGACATTCCCGAAAATATGATGATGGTATTCATCAAAATAGATATTTTCATGGGGGACATTGTAAATAATGTTCAAAAGGAATAAAAGATTGTCTTCCTTGTTTATACCCTCATTGGAAATGGGATAGACCGAGGGGAAGAAAAACACCCGGCCATTTTTATATTTGCTACAATATATCTTGCTTTTATTTTCGCTTGCAAGAACGGGAATACTCGTTTTTTGTGCGAGACGCATATTGGTGGTTCCCATATAATTAATTACCACTGACTTTACATTATGTGTAAATTTATTTTCAAAAATCGGTTTATAGCGATATTCATTCTTTATATTCCCTTGATAATTGGAATGTATCTTCAGAAAAGAGATCAATGTTCTTTCATAAATATAGTTCTTGTCCGTATAAATATTTCCTTTATTTGATAAAAAGACCAGTGTATTTCCCTTGGAAAGCCATTTTTTTAATGCCTCGATCTCTTTGTAGGAGAGGTCTTTCTTGTCCGGTGCGATAATGAACAAAA
This sequence comes from bacterium, assembly GCA_021162505.1. GTDB lineage: Bacteria > AUK180 > AUK180 > AUK180 > AUK180 > AUK180. Next base: position 813 of record JAGGYO010000310.1, on the reverse strand, counting down.
TACCGCTTTTTAAATCTCTCGAAATGGCTTTTTTTAAAGGAATGGCATTTAATTCGTTTTCTTTAAGCAATGAATAAAATGCTTTTACGCCGAATCTATATGTATTTTTTATGGTTGAAGAAAGATTTTCCATGGTCTTTTCGTTGAATTTATATAAAAAGAAACTTAAAACAAAGATAATAAGAAAAACAATGAGGAAGGTCATAACGAACTTTCTATTGACTTTCATTTATAACCTCTAAAAATCCGTTTATTTCACCTGAGAAATTTTCAATATCATTTGAAGAAACATCAATTAAACCATACCATTTCTTTTCAAAAATACTTACGATCTCGCTGAACCGAACTGTTAAACCCTTATCAATCTCCGCTTTTTTAAGCAGATTCACATATTCATTATTGGTGAGAGAGCGGTCAATATAGAGCATTCCGCTGTCCTCCATAATAGAAATGAGATATAGAAAATAATATCTCAAAGCCAAGCGATAGTTCTTGCTTTTATAATGTTCTTTATACTTTTCTTTTAGTTCATTTGATGAAAAGAAGTGGCTTTTAGGCGCTTTTGTTCCCTTGCTTTTTTTATATTCTTTACCATATAAATATGGTTTAATAATAAAAAAGACCAATAAAAGTGCCAAGGATATTATTATTATCTTAAAAAGAACAATGGAGGTCTTAATGAATTTATCATTATCGATGCTTTTAAAGAATTTTTTTTCCCGATTTGTTCATCACATTGAACCCAAATTAAAAGAATATAATGCCCTTAAAAACAGTCGCCAGAAAGGTGAGAATTTTAACTATTTAAGAATT
>JAGGYO010000146.1 GCA_021162505.1 bacterium | reverse complement strand
TGTTCCTATCAATGTATCGTCGGCAACGGAAAAACTGTCATCACCGTTATCAAGATATATTTTCACATCAGTTATATCATTATCATCACCTGTTCCAATTAAATCGGTTTTTATTACGGATAGCGTTGCCGTTTCCTTTAATGTATTGAATGTAAGTTTTTCAAATAATTGGTCTTTTATACCGGCTTTTGTTGTAGTTACTGCGTGATCAGCCGGTAGAACCGTAATTGGATCAGGACCATCTGTTATAAGGACTGAACCGGATGTAAATGGTGAAAAATTCGCCATTGTATCAGGTACTAAAATGCTAAAATTTGAACTATCCGATATACTTATATCAAATGTATTTCCAATGCTTCCATTTGAATTAAGATCAATAGCAATAAAGTACAAAGAGGTGGTTGCAGTAATATTTTGGTCAGTTATATCAATGTTTGAAATACCGGATGCAAATATTCCGTTTCCAAGCGGTGTATCCTCTGCCGAAGAAAAGATACCGTTTCCGTTATCTTTATATATTTCAATAGAACTAATATCCGTGTCAATATTTGTCCCATTACCTTCAACCTTGATATTCGTCCAGATGGCATTATCCGCATCCGCTGATAGTGTGAAATTTGACATTAAAACATCTGCTGCTCCTTGCATTTGAGAAACAGGTGCGTCATCGTTAATTGAGATAGTTACGGTATTTGATGAAATTGCTTTATTTTTACTAAATTCCGAAGTATTTCCTGAACCGTCAATTGCAAGAGAGCTAAATATATCACCAGATGATAGATTCATCCCCGGCAATGAAAAGTTCCCGCTACCATCGGTAATCAAAGTTGTATAGTATTCATACCCTTCACCATAACCTGTTGGGTCAGCCGTCACACCGGCAGTTGAATTATTGACGATGTAAAGTTCAACTTCAATACTTGCGGCAGCAGTTCCATTGATCGTATAAGTATCGATTCCCGTTTGAACAATATCCGTTATTACAGGAAAGTTCAAATTCTCATTCGGGCCGGTATCATTGTCACCGGCATCATTCGGTGTGACACCATTTGCTGCAAGGTCAATCCCCAATCCGGTATTTGAAAATATTGAGTTGCCGGAAATCCTGTTATTATCGGTAGCATTATCCGCGACATATACGCCGTCCCAACCGCTGAAAGCAATTATATTTGCCATACCTGAAATTGTTCCGCCAATTGTATTTGAATGAGCTCCTCCATAAATATATACACCGTTCTGAGAATTACCCAAATTGCCGGTTCCGTCCGCAGCGGTGCCTATGTAATTACCAAATACCTGGTTATCCATTGAATTCGTGCCTCTGATTATAATACCTTCATCGTTACCAGATATAACATTTCCTGATCCTGCCATTGTACCACCGACCATATTAAACTTGGGATTCCCTGTAATATATACGCCGTAATTCGAATTTCCGAGATCAGCTGTACCGCTTACATCAGTCCCAATATAATTACCACGGATCTGATTATTGTCTGTGCCGGTACCATAAATATTAATGCCACCGTTATTGCCTGAAATGATATTTCTTGCGCCGGCAATGGTCCCACCGATGATAGTCGACTTAGAACCGGTAAATAATTGTATTCCAGACCAGGTATTACCCAGATCGACAGTACCGGTTACATCGGTTCCAATATAATTACCAAGGATCACATTATTATCCGTGCCACTGCCACCTAGATATACACCATAATTGGTATTACCGGATATAACATTTTTTGCACCTGCGATTGTTCCACCAATTGTATTTGATTGAGCACCATCTTGGATGTATATACCACTTGATGAATTACCCAAACCAAGAGTACCACTTACATCAGTTCCTATATAATTGCCAAGAACAACATTGTTATCAGTACCACTGTCAGTAATATAGACACCATTATTGTTATTACCGGATATTATATTTCTTACACCTGCAATGGTACCACCAATAGTATTTGATTGGGCACCATTACTTATTTCTATACCATATGCTGAATTTCCCAGGTAACTAGTTCCATTCACATCCGTACCTATGTAATTGCCGAGGACCTTATTATTATCCGTTCCACTACTCAAGATTGCTACACCACATGTATTATTTCCTGAAATAATATTTCTAGCACCTGCGACAGTACCCCCAACGGTATTTGATTGAGCACCACCCCTAATGACTATCCCCCCATTTAGATTAGCTATATCAATGGTCCCAGTTACATCGGTTCCAATATAATTACCAAGAACTGTATTATTATCACTATCACTTACCAGTACGCCAATGTTATTATTGCCGGATATGATATTTCTTGCACCAGCAACTATACCTCCAATTGTATTCGATTGAGCACCACTTGTAATGTATACACCATCATTTGAATTACCTAAATCTGCTGTGCCATTTACATCCGTACCGATATAATTGCCAAGAACAACATTGTTATCCGTACCAGTTCCGGTGATCAAAACACCATGAGAATTATTGCCGGAGATAATATTTCTTGCACCGGCAATTGTCCCACCGATTGTATTTGATTTCGCAACATTAGAGATATATACACCGTGCCATGCATTACCTAGGTCTGCTGTGCCGTTCACATCTGTTCCGATGTAATTTCCTAAAACTATATTACTATTCGTTCCATTACCGTAAATATATACCCCAGAAAAATTGTTCCCTGATATTATATTTCTTGCACCGGCAATTGTCCCACCGATTGTATTTGATTTCGCACCATTTGAAATAATCATACCATAACTATTTCCAAGAGCGGAAGTACCGTTCTTATCTGTTCCAATAAAATTTCCAATTATAGTATTATAATCAACACCATCGCTTCCGGAAATAGCAACACCCGTCTGAATATTACCCGATATTACATTATTCTCTAGGGTATTATTATAGGATGCAGCGGTTAATAGAACGCCATGACCGGAATTTCCCAATGATGAGGTACCGTTTATATCTGTACCAATATAATTTCCTGATACTACATTATCATGGGAGTTTGATATCTCAACACCATTGCCACTATTGCCTGAAATGATATTTCTTTCAGTATCCGTAATCCCTCCGATAATATTTGAATTAGAAGAAAATAAACTTATTCCAACAGCATCAGCACCCAGGGAAGATGTTCCGTTGACATCGGTACCTATCTTATTCCCTAAAATATAATTACCGTCTGTATTTTGCAAAACAATATTTATAAAGCTTCCGGATATCACATTTCCCATACCGGCAATAGCACCGCCGATTGTATTCCCTGAGGCACCGCTAACAATACGGATACTGGAATAAACATTGCCCTTGTCAATAGTACCAGAAGTATCCGTTCCTAAATAATTATTCGTAATGATATTACCTGTTGCAGCTGCACCGGTAATGGTAATACTTGATGGCCTTGCACCCAGAAGACCGCCGAAACTATTTATAACCATTCCCGAAATAACATTATTAGCAGAACTTATTGTAATGCCCGAAACATTTGATACAAGACTGCCGTCTATTTCCACATCATGATTTAAACCGGCAAATATTATCGTTCCGCCTGTCGTATCACTAAGTGTCGGTAAAGCACTGGTCGGTTGAATTGTACCTGTCATAGTAAAAACAATCGTATCAGGTCCGACATTTGAATTTGCACTTGTGATAGCCTCTCTCAACGAGCCTCCACCGGAATCACTCGAATTTATAACAGTATAATTATTAGCAAAAATACTCAAAGAAATAAGCATAATAAAACTAAATACCAAAATTAATCTCAGCGATTTCATAACCTCTCCTATATTCTACATTATATTTAATTTTAACACTTTTTTAAAAAATAAACAAATCTTTTTTTATATTTAAACTCTATTTATTGAACACAAAATACTGTTTTTATTAACCTCAATTTTCAACTCTTGGTTTAATTATTGTTTCATTATCTGCGATCTTTGCGTTCTGCGGTTAAAATACAGTCAAAAGTCGCAAAGTCACAACTTGGTACTTATTTTTTCAGAAATATGTACAATGTTTGAATATCATTACCATTGATACCAGGAAGTTTTGAGGCATCGAGAAGTGTTTCGGGTTTAACTTTTTTAAATTTTTCCCTTGCTTCAGATTTTAACGATCTTATCTTATCATAATCGAAATCAACAGGGATTTTTATATTAAGTTTTTCCTCGCTAAGCATTCTTTTTTTATATCTATCCATATACCCTGAGTATTTTATGTCATTCGCCATTGTGAAAATAACTTTTTTATCAAGTTCAATAAAATGTTCTTCCATATATGCAATACCCTTATAAAGGTCCATCTTTATATATTGTTTCATTGAAACACCCTTACCGGCAATCTTTATCTTGGTTCCTTTTATAAGTTCATTAAGCTTTTCTTTTTGTTCAATAGTATTATTATAAATATTTATTTCTTCCTCACTTAATATCCCATATTCTTTTGCATATTCACCTAACCGATAAATTGCATTATCCTGCCTTAATATTAATCTATACTTTGCCTGTGATGTGAATAATCTATATGGTTCATCAACACCCTTTAAAACAAGGTCATCAATAAGGACACCAATGTAGCCCTCACTTTCCTTTAAAATAAAGGAAGGTTCATTTAATAAGGATAATGAAGCATTATAACCTGCCATTAGACCTTGTGCCGCTGCTTCTTCATAACCCGATGTCCCATTTATTTGCCCTGCAAAATATAATCCTTTAATTGGTTTTGATTCCAATGTCTTATGGTTATTGACCGGATTTACAAAATCATATTCCACAGCATAGCCATATCTAACGATCTCAATATTTTCCAGACCCGGCAAGGTTCTCAAAAATCTGTCTTGATAATTTTTGGGTAATGATGACGAGATCCCATTGGGATAAATTATATCACTATCCAAACCCTCTGGTTCTAAAAATATCTGATGTCTTTCTCTTGTGGGAAATTTTACTACCTTATCCTCAATTGAAGGGCAATATCTTGGACCGATCCCCTCTATTTTACCCGTATATAAAGGTGAATATTGCAAACCCTCTCTGATTATCTCATGTGTTTTATTATTCGTGAATGTTATGAAACATGATACTTTGTTATCAATATATTTATCATGCCAATGAGAAAAAGAATATGATTCATTATCACCTTTTTGTTCTAAGGTCTTTGAAAAATCAATACTGTTCTTTTTTATTCTCGCAGGTGTTCCGGTCTTCAAACGACCCAATTTAAATCCAAGATCCATTAAACTTTGTGATAATTCATTAGCAGGGGGATTACCGTAGCTTCCGCCTAATATTATTTCATCACCTACAAATAATTTCCCCCTTAAAAATGTCCCAGTAGTAATGATCACCTTTTTACACAATAATTTTCCGGAATTTTTTAAATTTACACCTTGAACAATGTCTTTCTTTGTTAAAATACCAATAACCTCATCTTCAATGAATTCAATTTTACTCTTTTTTAAAATGTCCTGAAAATATTCAATATACCTTTTTTTATCCGCCTGTGCCCTAGGTCCCCAAACAGCCGGACCCTTTGACTTATTTAGCATTCTAAATTGAATACCTGTATTATCAATGGCTTTTCCCATTTCACCGCCCAAGACATCGATCTCTCTGACCAAATGCCCTTTTGCAATTCCACCAATGGAAGGATTGCAAGGCATATCGCCAACCTTTTCAAAGGACAACGAAATTAAAGCAGTATTTAATTTAAATTTCTCTGCAATAAGGGCTGCCTCTAGTCCGGCATGACCGGCACCAATGACTATTAAGTCAAATTCCTTGGATTCCATTTATAGTATAACCTGCTTAAAATATTAAATATTATTATTCCAAATATCATCCCGAAAACCGCATCAATAATATAGTGATATCTCATGAAGAAAGTTGCAAAGAAAAGCAAAATTACGATCACAAGATAATATGGGAATATCTTTTTTACAAATTTCTGTGCATTTAATAATACCACCGTAGCCACTGCTACATGAGAGGAAGGGAAACACCCGCTATGTTCCATTGCAAAACCCATTATCTTCTTTTGCAACGGGACTAATATATAACCGGCAGTAGGCATTGTAAAATGGTCCAGGATAGGATGAAATCTCCATGGTCCGTCAACGGGGAAAAATATAAAAAAAAGATAGCAAAAATAAAATGTAACCGCCACTGTAAATATAAGATGCTCGTATTCAAATAATGTCTTACGCTTGAAATATAATATAAAACCTAAAAGTGGTAAAATAAGATAATAAGACATATAACCGAGGGTCAAGGTTTCAAGAAGCGGTCTGTAAAACAGATGCTTTTCTATCCACCATGTGGGATGAACACCGAATATCTTCATTTCAATAATATTGATTATAGGATCCTGCAATTGTGGAACAATAATAAAAGCCATATGACCCATATCGCTATAATTTATACTGAATAGCATAATTGGATACCAATAACGAATGAACTTTAATATTTTATTAGACCTTTCGGTATAGGAATATATTATTATATTCACTATGAGGATGAACATAATGTCTTTTAGTACGAATGTATACCAATTGTTTACCTTTCCCGGTGCGAATATTGTAATTAGTATAATTACTGCCAATAAGTATATATTAAATGCCCAATCAAAGGTTTTGTATTTTTTAAATAATGTCATATATATTTCTCCAAAAATTTTGCAATAATGGTCTTTTTTCCATATTTATAAAAACGAATATTTACCTTCGTATATTCTCCGTCAATAAATGAATCTATAACAAGACCAACACCAAATTTTTTATGGCGGACCTTTTCGCCTTTTTTAAATCCTGTTATTGATCCGGATCCTCTTTCTACAGATATATTTTTTATCAATGTTCTTTTATGAAAATCATTCTCCCTTGACCTAAAAATGAACCCCGGTTCGAATATATTAAATTCTTTATCCGGTATCCTTTCAATAAAACATGACTCTTTATTCGCCTCAATATTTCCATATTTGAAACGAGAAGATGCTCTGGTCAAATAAACATATTTTTTCCCTCTTGTTATACCGACATATAATAATCGCTGTTCATCTGCTATTTCTTTTTTATCCTTAGAATTCTGATGTGGGATAATCCCTTCTTCTACACCCGATATAAATACAGCATCAAACTCCAATCCTTTGGAAAGATGTAATGTCATCAAATTAACCGCCTTACCCTTCTCCCAAGCATCAACGGAAGAGTAAAGTGAAAGCCGTTCAATTATATCAAAAAGCGTCGCTAAGCCATCCTCGAATTCTAAACGCTTGATCTCCTTTAAAAGATATTTCACATTATCCTTTCTCGAATCCGCTTTCTCTTCGTCGAAATCGTTTAAATACTCAAAATAATTTATATCTTCCAGCAATTCTAATGTAATGTCAGCCGGGGATTTTTCCATTGCTCTATATTTATCTATGAGGTTCAATAGAACATTGAGGGTTTCATGCTGTTTTTTAGAAATTCCCTTCTCTTTGAACAATTCTTCTATGGCTTCGTATATTTTAAGATCTTTCTGAACTTTTTTGACGATCTTCTCAAGGGTGGCCTTTCCTATTCCTCTTTTAGGAACATTGACCATTCGGATAAAACTGATGAGATCGTTTTCATTGACAATATATTTTACATACGATAATACATCTTTAATTTCCATTCTTTCGTAAAACTTCTGCGCACCTACAACGACATGAGGTAATTGAGCATCTGCAAAATAGGTTTCCAATAAGCGAATCTGAAAATTGGTCCTAAAAAATACTGCGATATCACCGTATTTAATACCTGATTCATATAGTTTTTCAATTTCCTCAATAATATACCTTGCCTCATCGCGATCTGTTTGTAAGATAGCATACTTTACTTTTTCACCTGAGATCTCATTTGCCGACTTGAGGTTTTCGGTCTTATATGGATTCTTAAAGGCAAGATATTTTGCTACACTTAATATTTCATTAGTAGATCTGTAATTCATATCCAAGGTGAAAACCTTTGTATCTTTAAAATCCTTTGGGAAATTAAGAATATTTTCAACATTTGCGTTTCTAAAACCGTAAATACTTTGATTTTCATCGCCAACTACCATTAAATATGGATCTTTATGTTGTCTGCTGATACCACTCCAAAGCAATTTCAAAATTTTGTATTGTGCTAGGTTCGTATCTTGAAATTCATCCACAAAAAGAAATTTTAAATACTTGGTGAGATCAAGCAAGACATCATCTCTTTCAGTAAAAAGTAAAATAAGCTTTTCTAAAAGATCTGAGAAATCAAAAGCATTGTATCTTTTTAAAGCAGCTTCATATTTATTGAACGATACCTGAAATTCCTTTGGTAGGTTTTCATTGGTCTCAAAATGATTTTCTTTGTAAAAACTGAATATTTTCAATATTTTTTCCGGCTTGTATTCATCCAATAATTCCTTTGGTAATTCTCTTTTCAAAACCCTTACGGAATCACTTTCATCGTATATTGTAAAATCCTTTTTAAAACCAATGATATCAATATATTTCCTTAAAATTCTCGCTGAAAGAGAATGAAATGTACCAAGGTAAGGGAAAAAGATCTTTTGATCAGTGTATTTTGATATTCTCTCCCTTAATTCATCTGCTGCCTTATTGGTGAATGTGGTAATAAAAAAATTGTAAAGATGTGGTTTCTCTGTCATTAAAATATGAATGATCTTGTATAGAACTGTCCTGGTCTTCCCTGTACCGGCACCTGCAAATATAAGATTGGCGGTGGCTTTTGACTGGACAATCTTTATCTGTTCTTCATTAAGGTCATTATTAAGTGAAAAGCGAACCATTTATATTAATCTGTGAAATCGGATTCCGTATCATCACCAAATTCTTGTGAGATCTCTTTATTAGGATTTGAAGAAGCGGAACCTTCTGCTCCTCCTTGAACGGAATAACCTTTAATTGCAAGTGCAAGATCGGCGGGAGAATTCGCATTCTGCTTCGCTGTATCTTCTGATATAATGTGCTTCTGAAAAAGCTTTATCAAATGCTGATCAAATGTCTGCATTCCATATTGCTGGCCATTTTTCATAGCATCTGCAATCTCAGGTATTTTGTGCTTATCCTGCATGAGTTCTTTTATATTTTCATTAACTATCATTATCTCCAAAGCAGGAACCCTACTTTCAATATCAATCCTTGGTAATAATCTCATGGAAATTACCGCTTTTAAAGTGAATGCAAGCTGTATTCTGATCTGCTCTTGATGTGCAGGTGGAAAAAAGTCGATGATCCTGTTTATGGTTTGTAAAGAATTAATTGTGTGCAAGGTACCAAAGACCAAATGGCCTGTTTCGGCAGCCGAAATCGCAGCACCCACTGTTTCTTCATCTCGCATCTCACCAACAAGAATAACATCGGGATCCTGTCTTAGTGCATACTTCAAGGAATTGTGGAAATCTTTGGTGTCTATTCCTACCTCCCTTTGCGTAATAACAGACAAAGCATCTTCATGTAAAAATTCAATGGGGTCCTCAATGGTAACAATATGTTTTTTAAAATGATGATTAATATAATCTACCATTGCTGCTAATGTAGTTGATTTACCTGAACCCGTTGTACCGGTTACAAGCACAAGGCCTCTTTCATTGCTGGCAATATCCTTTATTACAGGGGGTAAACTCAATTCTTTGAATGAGGGTATATTAATGGGCACATGTCTTATAACGCAGCCAATATTACCCTTTTCAAAAAATAAATTTATTCTAAATCTTGCTATACCTTTCTCTTCAAAAGCAATATCAAGTTCTTTTTCTTCCACAAATTTATTAAATTTTTTCTCTGATTGTGAAAAGTACTTAGCAATTTTTTCCATTCCCGCCTTTGAAACCAATGGGAAAGTTGAGGTGACCAATTCCCCATTTATCCTCATTATGGGGTGTTTACCCGTTCTAAAATGAAGGTCGGATGCTTTCTTTTGCACCATTGTCTGCAAAATATTGAGTATTGGATTCGATGTTGCCATAATTGCTCCTTTCTTATATTATATAAAATATTTTGTTAAATGTAAAGGGAATTTTTGGTTTTTATTAATAATTTTGCTATTATAGGATATGTTCAGTAAAAATGTTAAGAAATTTATTTTGCACGGTTTTATTGCCATGGTTGGCATTGGTATTCTTAAACCCATAATTCCTATTTTACTGAGAAATCAAGGGGTCTCTGCTTTTCTCATTGGGCTTACCACATCTCTATATATGATCGCAAGAGCAATATCATCAAGTTATAATGGAATATTATGGGATAAAAAAGTCAATTTTTCTAAAATAATCTCTTACTGTTTTTTGATAATTGCATTTATAACATTTATTTATTTTCCTTTTCATACGATCATTGCATTTTTTATTTTAAGACCGATCCAAGGAATAATGGCAGGTATACTCTGGCCTATTATTCAGATCGAGACCATGGTACAGGCAAAGGAGAAAAGCAATAAAGCCATATCAATGTATTTTGTAGGAGGAAATTTGGGAGGCATCGTTGGTATATTTTTATCGGCTCTTCTAATTTTTTTATTTAAAATGTTCTTAGGGGACAATGAAATGTCTTTCTTCCCCTACTTCTTTCTTATCACCGGCTTTGTTTTCCTTTATCTTTTTTTCTTTTCCAAAACACTTATCTACTCAAATGACATAAAAGAACAAAACAAAAATGAAGATAACTCGGCAATAGATCCTATAACAAATAATAAAAGCATATATATTGCCGTACTCATATCCGTATTTATCAACGGATTGGTATTAAGTGTAATGAATGCCATCATTATTATTTATATAAAGGAAATTTACGGGTTTACTACTTTTCTGACCACCGTAACTTATGGAATTTTAGTTCTCACTTCACTCTTTTTTATGTATTTTGTCAATAGCAATGTTTCAGTAAAAAATTGGCGGATCAAAACCTTATCCACATATTCTCTTTTAACGATCGTGCTTTTGCTTTTTTATTTTCCCGTAAATAAGTTTATTATTTTTTTCCTTTTGATACTGCTATTTATCCTTACAAAAATAAATTCACCTCTAAGTAGGAATTTATTAAAACTTTTATGTAATAAGAAATTTGGTAAAAAGATAGGATTATTGAATACCCTTCAAAATCTTGGCGTTTTTTTCGGTGGAATGATAAGCGGATTTATTTATGATAAAGCTTCAAATAAACTTCTCAGTTTTCCCATATTCGGAATCTTAATGTTCTTTGCATTATTGATCTTCATCACCGCTATTTTTAGAAGACATACTCTTAAGTAATTTTTTTATAGGTATATTTTGTATACTAAATGGTATATTCAATGGATTTAATCCTCTTTTTTTCAAAGGTACATAAATGGACATAGTAGAACCGTCCAATTTCAATTCGATTGTTTCAGGGTAATACCCAAGGAATTTAACTTTACTCGTTAAACTCTGTATTTGCGGGTCCTGTGCTTGAGGATCGACCATATATAAGATATTCAATAGAACACTTCTTCCCAGACCGGGCATCTTTACATATCCGTTCAACTCGGTGAGATCTCCATAAACAAGAGAATGAATATTTATCTTTGTATCGTCTTTTGAAAAACCCTTGGGAGAGGTTTTAAGCATTTCATAAAGATAGCCGTTCGTAAAGTTAAAAGACAACCAGAATTTATTTGAGAGTGTATATTTTACACTACCATTTCCAACTCCTCGGGCAAATCTAAAGTAAAGATGGTTGATATTCAAATAATTATTAAAATCAATATTAAATTTCATATCCGCTACTTCATATTTTCCATAATACAGTCTTCCAATAGTTAAATTTGCCTTACTTTTCTCAATTGGTGTAATATCTACAATGGGCTTTTCCATTACAGAAGGTAATTTTTGTTCGAATATTTTATTCATGTTAATATTTAACGGAATGTAACCACTTAATCTATTAATTTTTATTTCAGGGGATGATACATAAAAATGATCAAATATTGCTCTACCCTTTATATATATGTCCTTATTATTTACAATATTGATATTCGCCGGGATCTCAAATTTTCCTCTAAAAAGAAAAGGCGCATAGATGGGTATCATCATTCTCTTTGAATCAAAAATACATTTACCCTTTGCATCCAAATCATTTTCAATATAATTAAATTTGTAGTCCGCATAAAGATTAGAGCTTTCCCCATTGAGGGTAAATTTCCCGTTAATATTCTTTTTAACAAGGTCACCCTCTATACTAATTTGTATAATATTGTTCTTGAGTAAAGGCATATAAAGTTTTTCAAGCTGCATTCCTGTCAGAACAATATCTTTCAGGGCTAATCTTAATTTTGCCCTTATATCCCTTTTGTTCACAATGGAAATAGAATCCAAATAAACCTTTGCAGTTCCCTTATTTATAGCAATATCTTTTATATTCAACATCTTTAAAGGTAAATTACCCAATAATAATGCAATCTCAGAATCCTCTACATTCACATCATTATTTTTCATATTCAAGGTAGCCAGAAAATTCCCATTTAAATAACTGTTCTTTGCAGACAAACTTATGCTTAATGTATTAAAATCCGTTCTATTTCCAATAGTAAGGGCAATCTCTTGGCCATATAAATTCATATCCTGCATTTTCAGTTGATGAAGATCAATATTTATAACACTTGAACCTTTCAAAAAATCCTTTTCATAGTTCTGTTCGCTCTTAATACTTATGCGGGCTTTCGCTAATATATCTTTTATTTTCTCATTGATATCACCTTCAAAGGTTAATTGCGTTTTTAAATTTTCTTTATTCCCTTTTGCATTTAAAAGAATGTCGATCTTATTTTTTTTATAATTTGCTTTTACCTTTGAAGAAATACTCATATTTTGCTTTTTTAACAGATCTTTCACTATTGCATTTGCTAAAAGTGACACCGTAAATGTGTCCTTATCAATATTGCCTGATGCTCCTATTTTGGTATCAAGTGAAAGATCATTATTTTTTATACTTATCTTGATATCGCTTTTTGCATTTGATACATTCATACTTTTATTAGCATAGGCACCTTGAATACCAATTGAAATATTTCCCTTTTTTGCCTTAATACTATTGTCCAAATGATAATCAAGATCAATATCCTTGATATCTAAGTTCAATTTATTTATTTTTAGTCCGGGGTATATATTCTCTGTTTTCAGATCAGCTGTATAAAAATGTCCCAATTTAATATTGATCTTCTCCTTGAATGGAATAATCTTTATATTTTTAATAAAGATCTTGCCGAATTGAGGCGCCTTTATGGTAATATTGGATGAGAGCTCCCATTTCTTAAGATTAATACTGATGGGAGAGACATTACAAGATAGAGCATATGTATCATATCTGCCATTTGCCATTAGATCAAGTGCAACATTTTTATATAATTTTCCGTATATATTGATCTTTACGGCTGCCGAAGTTTTGAACTCTTTTGATACGAATAGGATCTTATCACTTTTTATATCTAATTTCCCGTGCTTAATGTTCCCATAGATATTTATATGGTCAACCTTTGCCAGTTTATGTACGATAATTTTGTTCACATTAATGGAGATCTCTTCTATATCGGGGATCTTTTGCGGTAAAATGGGAAGTTCTATTTCCTTAAAAGGTTCTTTGGTCTTTTTCTTTTGTGAAACGGGAAGATCTAAACTAATAGAATCAAGTGATAGTTTTACTTTCTTTATTTCCCATGAAGCGAGTTTGAATATATTGAACCTGAGCTCAATATTAAGATCCTTAATATCAATTTCATCTTTCTTAAGGGAAAGAGAATCAATAATTACTTTATTTGGAAGTATTCTGATCTTTTTAAAAGAAATGCTCTGAACATATTTGGATGCGATCTTTTTCTGTAATGTTCCATTATTGACCAAAAAAAAGATTAGTAAAATGGAAAATATTATACCTGCTAAAATCCATAGCAGAATCTTAATAAATTTTTTCATCAAAAAATACTTATAATATTATCTTTGTCTTATTAGTGTATCTCTTTCTTCATTCCACTTTACAAATTCATCAGAGGCAATATCAACTTTGGAAAAATCACTCACCTTTCTATCACCATCACTTGAAATATGAATATGCTGCATTGCTTTAATTACAGTTTCCCATTGTTCTTTGGTCACTTGATGATAAGGTTTTTTAATTCGATGAAACGGTTTTGGTATTCTATAGGATTTGCCAAAGGTCGTCTGAAAATTATTTTTTATATTATCATCAACCTTATTTACTGCAACAGCGCCTTCAAAAACATAAACATCCGTATCTTCACTCTTTTCAACACTTGTACTATAAATCGTACCTCTGACACCGCAAACGCCCTGTGGAGTAGTAACCTCATATCGCTTCGCTGTAGAATTCTTCAGAAGATTATTCCAAATTTTACCTACTTGGACCTTTATGACTACCTTAGCATTTTTTAGGTCCTCCATACTCTTTATCTTCCTACCATTTGTAACACTCATACCGAAACAACTCACCACGGTCTTTTGCCACATTCTTATGAAATGATTATCCGGTGTCTTTATTTCAATTCGTCCAGATGCCTCAGTAGTAATAGTGGAATTAAGAGGTATTTTCATGCCCTTTACAAGGTAAATTTTCTTTTCATTTTTTGGTAATTGATAATACGCCTTGCCCGTCATAAAGTTAACTAACCCAAGTGTTGGTTTAAAAGAAGACCCCGTGGCAGCTTTCGCTGCCTGTGCCTTAGCATCTGTACTAATTTGGGGTTTAATATCCGTAACTGGTTTTTTCTCAGTTGCTTTGGTATTGACCTCATTTTTTGCTAAAACCATGGGTT
The DNA here is from genome assembly GCA_021162505.1 of bacterium. Lineage (GTDB taxonomy): Bacteria > AUK180 > AUK180 > AUK180 > AUK180 > AUK180. The sequence continues at coordinate 3,745 of JAGGYO010000146.1, read as the reverse complement.
CTTCCTTGACTATTGTTTCTGTTTTTATTTCTTGTGATTTTACTGTGATAATATTTGTATTTTCATTTTTTGTAGGTGAACATTCACTATTTACGAACGGTATTATGATAAAAATAATAATAAATACTAAAATTCCGTATTTTTTCATCATTTTTTCACAACCTTTTTAAGTATCAATGAATCCTTTGCAACATCAACGATCTCAATTTTAAAAGGCAAAGCACTTTCTCTTAAGCTAATTTCATCAGCTATTTCAGCACCGCCCTTTTTGGTTTCAAGATCAAGTGACGCTACACCACCGGTGAATCCTCTTTTATAGACATTTGCGACCATTCTTATTCTTTCTTTGCAGAAATTACCGAAATCCCTGTAATCAGAATAACTGACATTGTTCAATGTAATATGAACATAAGTTGAGCCAGATGCCCACTTACTCATGATCTTTGTTATTAGATTTTCGGTAATACTTGGTATAAGTATGTCGGAAACCTTATTAATACCGTTTATTTTATCAGAAACAGGCGCAAGATTTCTACTGCCGGATGCTATTGCTATGATTTTTCCGGTATCTGATTTAATGGCGTTTAATGATACATTTAACGAAGCTGAAAGGTATCCGCCGTATAAATTATTGGTCTTGACATTTCCCACGACCTTACCCGTAATGATCACTTCTGCCTTTAACATTAGAGCAAGCTTTTGAGCAGCAGAAACATCTCCATTTGAGGCTGCTATTAAAGAAGTACGATCAATACTTTTTTGTGCCTGTGCTTTATCGATCACAAAGAATCCTTTACCTACCAGAATTTCTTTTAATTTCTCTTCTGCCATGGAATTTTGGTCACCGTAATAACTCCAGCCCTCTCCGTACATATTTTGCTTCAAAAAAACAACAACTCTCGGCATATTTTGCTGTACCATCAATAAATGCAATGCCATTAATTTATCCTTAACACCTGACTTTGAAACAAATGCTTTCACCTTAATGTGATAAGTAGTTCCCTCGGGTGCCTCGGAAATGATCTCATATTTTTGTACAAAACCTTGAGATTTAGAGTAAATTACATCACTAATAAGCTGGTAATTTTCAACCTTACTTTGAGAAGAGATCATTGTTCCCACTACTTGCTCAACTGCATTTCTTAAAGCATCTTTAACAGCGGCATCTCTTGCAATAAGTTTTTCACCTTGAAAAATATTACCATAACCTTCAACATTAACAACCTGAATATCCGAGTTGACCGGTTGCGGAGTATTAGTCACAACTGGTTTGGGAGCGGGTTGATTCTGTGCGTAGGTTTGTGTGGGCTGGTCATTTACCGCTAATACCTTATTGTCATTTTTTACAATATTATTATCATTTGCAACATAACTATTAGCACAGGAAAGAGTAAAGGCCAAGACTATTAAAAGCGCAAATAGTTTTCTCATGGGATCCCCTTAGAATGTCAATCTCAAAGCGTTCTGCAATGCTCTAATAGCGAGTAATGCTTCTGCACCTGAAATTGTATCATCGGGACCAAATTCTCCATTTAAGCTCTTGACCTGTAAAATACCTCTATCAACACAAAGAGCGATTGAATTATAAGCAAAATAATCACTTCTAACATCTGGGAAATGTGAATTCTCTCCGAGATATTTTTTTGTAACCTTTGTATTATTGTCAATTAAAACAATAAGGTCCTCAACTGCTTGTGCAAAATTAGCTCTTGTCATGATCATATCCGGCTTAAATGATCCGTCCGGGAAGGGTTTTAATCCTCTAATATTAAGGTTCAATACCTCTTTGATCCAGTTCTTTGCCCAATGGCTTGTAATATCAGCAGGAACTGTGTTCTTTGCAGCTGTTCCTTTTGCCAATTGATCAGGTGTCTTGAATGAAGTATCATAAAATTTCGGTCTTCTTTTTTTCAAGACATTAATAAGTTTAAATTCTTCAACGAGTAATACAGCGAAATCCGATCTGTCAAGTTTTGGTAATAAAGCGATCTTTTTACCATACTTGGTTCCGGGCATTGCTCTTTGGATATCATTCATTAATTTCCATTCTTTGTCCGCTCTTTCAATATATTCATTATTTGGAATTTCCATGACCTTTTTGAATTTTGATGCAGCTGTACCGAATGCGAAAGCATCTCTATTAGCCATACCGATATAATACCACGCTTCTGCATTTTTCGGTTCTTTCTTCAATATTTTATTATATATCTTGGAAGCATTTTTGAGCCAATCTTCATCTTTTTTCATTACGATCAATCTTGCTTTTACCAATTCAACCGGTGTAGCTTTTTTGCTCAATCTCTCGGCTTTTGAAATATTCTTTTTTGCATTTTTGAAATCCTTACCGGCACCGTAATAAAGTGACATGCCAAGATAACCCCAAGCGGATTTTCTATTCATTTTAATGGCACGATCAAATTCTGTGAACGCATCCGGTAATTTATTATTATCGAGCAATCTTACGCCCATTCTATAATGGTTTTCCGGTGTATCAAGAACTGATTCCGGTTTAATTACCTGTTTTTTGCAACCTGCAAAAACCAATAAAACAACAAAAAAAAGTAATAATACTTTATTCTTCATATATTCCCCCTATTTATTTTAAGATGAGCATAACCCTACATTGTTGAATAAATGTAAGTTTTTCACTATTCTTTTGGATCTTATCTGCATCTCTATTGGAAATAACAATATTATCTCCGTCTATCTTAACTGCTGTAACTACCAATGGATTATCTGCAACCCTATCGTTTTTCTTTGCTTGATCAATGTCTGTTCCATAACCCACAATACCCATTTTCAAAGCGAAGTCCTTATTGACATATTCTGCTGCATAGACCTTGTTTCCATTTTCATCAACTATTACCGGAGCCATCATAGGTCTTGCTTTTTCGTCATTAACAATAACGACCAAACCGGAGTAAACAGGATTTGATACATCTGGAATAGCGATATCACCGAAACCCATTTGAGGTGCTAAGGCACCCAATAATCCATTAGGACCGTAAAGAGGAACCGAAACATCAACTTCAACGGTACCGTCGGAATTGTATCTTGGATCTCCATAGCGTCTTGAACCTCGTAAAAAACCCTGGACTTCAGAGTATATAACATCACTTTGTGTTTGATAATCTTTTACCAATGTTTGTGAGTTAATTCTTACACCCTCGATTGTTTCAACAAGATTTCTCTTTGCATCAAGTTCGGCTGCTCTAAGAGCCATTAATCTTCCACGACCGATATTTTTATCGTTCAGATTATAGGCACCGTAACCGGTGGATATGACAAGACCTTTTTCCCAATCTATTGTTCCATATCCGATCTGTTGTTCAACAGCACTTTTTACATTTTCATCAACCGCATAGGGAAGAACGAAAATGAGGCTTAAAATCAGAATGCTTAACATTGCTTTTTTCATATGCAACCTCCTTATTCCATTTGCCTTATTAACAGCATTTTATATGCCAATTCTTTTTGATTTTTCTTTCCCAATATTACGGGATTTATAACGCACTCTTATCTTTACTGCCAGGTGTATTGTCCTCTTTTTTCTAATTTCCATTGCCTTTCTTATTCTTCATTTCATATGGGGACGGTGGTAGAAAAAGTAGAAAGATTTATTTAAATTACGAACATATTAGTAATTATGGTATAATTTATATAAATAGTAATATTTTTTATTATAAATCTTAACTTCTATATTATTGGGTCTGTTTCATAATTATTCTACTTTTTCTACCACCGT
>JAGGYO010000324.1 GCA_021162505.1 bacterium | reverse complement strand
CTGGAAATAAATATATTATTTACCCTGAGAAAGAGTTTTCTAAGCTGAACACTGAATCAAAAAAAATTGCTTTCAAAATTAATATCGTTGATAATATTGCTATAATAAATTTCGAGATCAATAATGCGAAAAATCAATTGGATATTAATATTGGTAAACTAAAACTTAAAGGTGAGCATAACTTATATAACATTGCATCTTCTGTCATTGCGAGTATTCTCTCAGGATGTGAAATTCAAAATATTTTACAGAGCATTTATTCGTTCAAAGGATTGGAGCACAGACTTGAATATTGCGGAAAAATAAAAAATATCGATTTTTACAACGACTCCATTTCAACAATACCACAGACGACAATTGCAGCACTAAGAACATTTGATAATAAGATAGGATCACTGATACTCGGAGGATTTTTCAGAGACAAAGAAATCATTTTTACTGAATTGGCTAAAGAGATCGGAAATTCTGAGATAAATAATATATTCTTTTTACCTGAAACCGGAATAATGATATTTGAGGAATTACTCCAAAGAGATTTTGAACTTATAGTCGAGAATTCAAATTCATATACATTAGTAGAAAAAAATGGTCATTTTATAAAATGTTTTTTTGTAAACAATTTCGACTCTTTGAAAAAATTTATCTTTAAATATACTCCCACAAATTCTATCTGCCTACTATCCCCTGCGTCTTCAAGCTATAATATGTTCAAAAATTTCGAAGAGCGAGGAAATAAATTTAAAGAAATGATCAAATTGTAAAGATGTAGCGACGCTACATCTTTACAAACACCTACTTTTATTTATGAATATAAACCTTGCAGCCGATCTTAACATGCTTAAACAGGTCAATTATATCCTGATTTTTCATCCTGATACAGCCTATAGATCCTTTTTCCCCGACCGATGATTCATTCTTTGTCCCATGTATATAAATATATCTTTCGAATGTATTGGAATTTTTCTTTTGAAGACCTTTTAATCGTAGTATCCTTGAAGTAATAGCATCTTTTTCATCTTTATCATCAATCTTTACAATTTTTCCGGTGAATTTTCTATCTTTAAAAATTGCACAGAATGGTGCACGAGCTCCGATCTTTTGACAAACTTCATGCATTCCGAGTGGAGTTTTAAAACTGCCTTCTGCATAACCTTCACCATATTTTGAGGTTGAAACGGGGTATGTCAGTTTCACATTTCTGTGCGCAAAAATCAGTTTTTGCCTCTCTATTGAAATATCTATTTTCATATCTAAACTCCTACATCCATATTATCAACAATTGATTGGATCTCATAATTAAAATCATTCATGTTAAGTTCTCCCAATAATATTAAAAATTTCATTTCAAATATACAAATAAATTATTCATTCTGTATATGATAATTTTAGAAATAACGATTTGTAGGGTTCCCTGTTTTAAAACAGAAAAAAGTTATCGCACAAATGGGAACCACTATAATCAATACTACAATCTCTACAAAAAAATACTTGCACATTCTGTTTTATTTCATTAAATTACCAACCATGTGGTTAAACTAACAGGTTAAACTATGAAAAAAGATATATCCACAGAGGAAAAAATACTGACAGCAGCCGGGCAGATCTTTAAATCTAAAGGTTATGCGGGTGCCAGAATGCAGGAAATAGCAGATAAAGCAGGAATAAATAAAGCTATGCTACATTATTATTTCAGGTCTAAGAAAATGCTATTTGATAAGATATTTAAAGAAATACTGAGTAGCTTCCACCAGAATATCGTCAAAATTCTGAATGACGATATTAATTGGGAAAAGAAGATCATAGTTCTCACTGAAAGGTTTTTTCTATTCGTATCAAAGAATAAGGATATTCCAATATTTATTTTCAATGAACTGCATAAGAATCCTGAGTTTTTCCAGAAGCAGCTTCTAAGATTTGAAACTATCCGTAATTCATCTTTCTTTAAAGAGTTGAAAACAGAAATGGAAAAAGGTAATATTGTCAAAACTGACCCTTTGCAAGTTCTCATCCATATTTTCTCGGGTATGATCTTCCCTGTAATAGCAGAACCAATAATAAGCTCCATAGGAGATTTTAACAATGATGGCTTTGAATCATTTATGTATCAAAGAAAAGAGATCATACCTAAAATAATAATCGAATACCTAAAAAATAACGGAGAAAAATAATGTTGAAATTCCTGAATAAAATAAATTCCTATCCTAAGATAGTACTCATCTTAAGTTTACTTATAACAATTGCATTTTTCATTGTCATGAAAAATAATTCAAGAATGGAAACAGACCTTGATAAATATATGCCGCAAGATCATCCTGCTTTTGTTTACAGTGATATGGCTGAAGGTTGGTTTGATATAAAAGACGGTATCATAATCGCCTTTGAAAATAAAGATGGTATTTATAATCCCGAAACTCTTCAAAAGATAAAAGATATCACAAAAGAACTTGGTAAAATGGAAGAGATCGAAAAAAGCGATGTTACTTCTCTTTATACTGCTGATAATATCCTTGGTACTGAAGATGGTATGGATGTTAAGGCATTTTTCAAAAAAGTACCTAAGACAAAAGAAAAGTTAAAAACATTACAAAATAATGTTAAAACCAACGATATGGTCTATGAAAGATTAGTATCCAAAGATGAAAAAGTTACTGTAGTTGTTGCAAGGATTAACGATGATGTTTTTACTCAGGAATTTTATAACAAGATAATTGCTCTTGGTAAAAAATATGAAAATCCGGAAAAAGTATATGTCGCAGGAAGACCCATCGTGGAAGGAACAATGGCTTTATTGGGTCCTGCGGATATGAAAAGAATGGTCCCCATTGTTTTACTTGTAATTGTTATCGTACTATTTTTGGTTTTAAGAAATGTGAGAAGTACAATACTTACAATTCTCGTTGTAGCTTTTAGTACGATTTGGGCATTCGGACTTATGGCTGCATTAAAAATACCTATCTATGCGATTTTCACGATGATGCCGGTAATGCT
>JAGGYO010000047.1 GCA_021162505.1 bacterium | reverse complement strand
TTTCTTGAATGACCAATAAATAAAATATTTTTATTTTTATTTTTATACGGATTATATGTTAAAATATTTTTTATTAAATTAGTAATTTTCTTTGCATAAAACCTATTTCCTTTTCTGTTCTTATCATGAGGTAATGAGTATAATCCTCTTTTAATTAAAATCTCATTAAAAACATCAAAACGAATATATTCCCATGGATGGAAAAAATCAATTTCACATTCGAATACTTTTCGTTCTTTTTCAAATGAGAAAAAATTTTTCTTTATTTCTTTTAATTGCATACTAATTATTAATCTTTTTTAAATAGCAATTTAATATCTCCCCAATATATATTCGGTGGTAATCATTTTCGTATTCATTATTGATTCTTTTATCAAGAAAATTTTTTGGATCAAGATCATCAAAATATATTTTTTTACATGAAATAATGAGATACGATTCTTTAAAACCTACAAGATTATCTTGAATAAATAAGGGTGTTAATCCGGTTTCCTTGATTTTGTTATGATCTCGACCTGAGTGTGAGCCACAAAATTTAAGAATGTCTTTATGTTCTTTTTGGAAAAAAGATAATGTAAAAGAAGGTTCTTCCTCTAAAAATCTATATGTATATCTTGTTGGCCTCACATAAATGGTGGCTACATTCTTATTCCACAAACGACCGAAACCACCCCATGAGGCGGTCATAGTATTGAAATTTTCTTTATTTCCTGCGGTTATTAACATCCATTTATTCCCAATAAGATCGAAAACATTTTCCTTGATCTTTTTGGGTTTAATTATTTCAAATCTTTCCATTTATTTCAATTCTCCGAAATTGATCTTAATGTCATAATTTTCATTACCGGAGAAAATGGTCATGATATAGCTATCTGAAATATATCCCTCTTGGAGTTCCGTAGAATTAAATTCATCGCTTTTGTAATCAAGCCCTTCCAAATAATCACAGATGGTCTTTATCGCTTCATTCACTTTTTCAAAATCCACATCTGTATCTGAGAGCGTGCAAATAACGGAATAACCGTTAATATTTTCTTTACTATCCTTATCAATTTTCCACTGAAATTCAGAAGAGGTGGGATCACCGCTCTCAATACTTGCTAAACTTTCAAGATTTCCTAATATAGCGTTAAATCTATTTAATAATGCCTCATTTGCTTTTATTTTTTTATTTTCCTTGATGAGAATTATTTTTTCATTCTTCCCTATAAGAAATAATTCATTATTCTCAAAAAGCACTTTATATTCATATTGTCCTTGCCCCGTACTTATGAAAAGTGTTCCATTTTTAAATTCAAAAGTTCCGCTATCCCATGGTCTTTCATTTGCATAAGAAAAGAAAAGAAGATCTGTTCCATCTTTTTGAAATTCATATTGCTGGGCATCAGCTCCGGATATTACTTTCCAAATTCCCAATATATCATTTAGTTTTATTGTTTTTAAATTTTTCTTTTCCTTTTCATTTCGCGTTTTGGAACAACCGGCGAATGAAATTAATAGTAGCCCGATTAAAATTAGTATAAGGAACTTTTTCATAGATTCCTCCTTGAATGCCCTTTTGAGCTATTATAACAAAATCCTTACCTTAATTCAATTGATTTTCTTGACAAAGCACGGATAAAATCATATAATATCGCATCAGAGGAGGAACTATGGTCTTCAAGATGGCTTTAAAAAATATTTTAGGCAACAAAAGAAGAGCAATGCTAACATTTTTAATAATGTCCTTTGGGATCGCTATGTATATTTTAATGGGCGGAATATTGAAAGGGTTCGATAAAACTTCTTTTGAGAATGTAATAAATTTTGAAACAGGACATTTAAAGATCCAAAAAGCTGATTATGATGAGGATGATCTGGGTATAAATAATTTTATTACTAATTATCAAAGCGTATTAAAAGAGCTTTCGCAAAAGAAATTTATTACGGGACTAACAGAGCGATTAAAATACAAGGGACAAATTGATAATGGCGTAGATTCTTATCCCGCTCTGGCGATTGGCATTGATAACAGTAGTGTAAATTCCGTTTTCAATATTAAGGATTTTATTTCCAAGGGAAATATAAGCGATGGAGGTATAGTCGTCGGTGAAAACCTTGCAAGGGATTTGAATTTAAAAATAGGCGATAGCGTGTATTTTACATTTAGAACGGCAAATGATATGCTTGATTCAGTAGAAGTTCCAATTTCCGGTATTATCAATGCTCCAGACCCTCAAACCAATAATTCCACACTTTTTTTCTCATTAAATTTTTTACAAAAACTTTTGGGGGAAGATACCATTACAGAGATCAATATCAAAACAAGTGATCTGAAAAAGCTTAGTGAATATATAATTATGATCAGACCCTTAATAAGAAAAGATCTGGAATTGCTTACATGGCAAGAGATGGCAAAAGATATTTTCGCCATTACAAAAGCAAAACATGCGGGGCAGAACATTTTCATTTTAGCCATAATCATTATTGCTTTAATAGGTATAGTAAATACAATGCTCATGTCGGTACTTGAAAAAAGCAAAGAGATTGGGACCTTAAAAGCAATCGGCATGACGGATGTGGAGGTTGAGAAGATGTTCATTGTAGAGGGTTTTATTATAGGCGTGCTCGGTTCAATACTCGGCATCATTTTAGGTGTTCTTTTCACTTGGCATTTCATTACAAAAGGTATTGATATTACAGCTTTTACGAATGATTCAGATATGAATGTAGGTTATCGTGTAATGGGAACCGTAAAAGCAGCGTGGGATATCAAAACATTTATTATTTCCATTACCATGACACCTATTGTGTCTGCAATTTCCGCTTATATTCCAGCTCGGCTCACCAAGAAAATGCAGCCCGCTAAAATATTAAGGACCACATAGGAGAATATAATGATAAGGTTTGCATTTAGAAATCTTTTGAGAAATAAAAAAAGGTCTTTTACTACGGGATTATCAATATTTTTTGCTACCTTCATCAGCATTTTTATTATTGCTTATATGAATGGTGCTTTGACTTCCATTGAAAACAATTTCATAAAATATCAAACGGGTAATTATAAAATTACAACAAAAGAATATGTAAAAAGGGAAAGGTTCATTCCCGTGGACACATATATCGAGGATAGTGAAAAACTATTTGACAAAATTTTAAATATAAAAGGAATTGATTCTGTTGAAAAGAGAATAAAGTTCGGCACCATATTAAGCAACAAAGAAAAGAACATTACAACCCTTGGTTATGGTGTGGATCTTCAACATACACAATTTGATGTGAAAAAAAAGATAATAAAAGGGAAATTAAAAAAAAGTGGCTTATATATCGGGAAAAACCTTGCAAAAAGATTAAATGTGGATTTAGGAGACAAACTCCTTATTGTTACAAAAACATCAGAAGGGGGTTTAAATGGAATGAAGTTTAAAATAGAGGGTATATTTTCCTATAAGATACCTATGTTTGATGATAAAATATTCTTTATTTCAACAATCGATGCACAAAAACTTTTAAAAATAGGAAAGGGCATATCAGAATTATTAATATTCAATAAACCCGGAAGCAAGATTGATGAGAAACTGCAGCTTTATCCGTTAATTCCCCATAATCTCTTGCTAAGAAATACAAGACAACAAATCGGTTCATTATATGATACCCTGAAAATAGAGCAATACATTATGTGGTTTATCGTAGCACTTATCTTATTCCTTGCATCCTTTGTAGTCATTAATACTTTGATGCAGGCGATCTTTGAGAGAATGCAGGAAATAGGAACATTAAAATCACTGGGAATGACAGATAATCAAATTTTCTTAAATTTTACTTTAGAAGGCGGATTATTGGGAATTATTTTTGGCTTTTTCGGAGCTATCAGTGGTTATATTTTGGTTTTGATCGTTGCAAAGAACGGAATCAGTTTCAAAGAAGCGATGCAGGGAGTCGATTTTCCCATGGAGTATATTATAAGACCTTTCGTAAGTTATACGGGAGTAATAATAGTTTTTGTATTTGCCTCTATTATACCTGCATTGACAGCAATGATCCCTGCAAAATATGCAAAAAAACTCACTGCTGCGCAGGCGTTGAGACAGTGATTTAGTTGAGAGTTGAGATGTATAAAACATGAAAAAAATAATTAAAAATGAGGTATTGATCTGGCTCTTCGGGATTAGTTTCGGATTTATGGAAGCCGTAATTGTAATTTATTTAAGAAAACTTTTTTATGCCAATGGTTTTCATTTTCCTCTAAATAATTTTATACCAAAATCCGTTTATCACACGGAATTTATTCGGGAACTCGGAACACTCTTTATTCTATTTTCAGTATCATTCTCTATTGTAAAAAAATTCAAAGATAAATTTGCATATTTTTTCATATTATTTGGTATCTGGGATATATTTTATTATATCTTTTTGAAGTTATTAATAGATTGGCCGATTAGTTTGAAAGATTGGGATATTCTCTTTTTAATACCGTTAAGTTGGTTCGGACCCGTTTGGGCACCAATACTTATCAGCTTGATCTTTATTCTCTTAGGTTATTTGATCATAAGTCACCCATTTGATATAGGTAAGGGTTTTTACATTTCTTTTTTTACAGGGCTTGTTTTTATATATATATCTTTTACCCTAAATTTTACAAGATATTTATTGAATAATGATGCCTTTAAAAATCATACATTTCAATATGCAAGCGGATTATCGGCAAATTATATTCCTCAACATTTTCCTGTGATTTTATACTTTATAGG
>JAGGYO010000082.1 GCA_021162505.1 bacterium | reverse complement strand
GTGCTCTAACGTCTCTTGACGTACTCCGTAAAGAGCTCACTGTATTGCCTCGGAGTACAACATGGTTGCCTGAATTACTATCTATAGCAGTAATATTTTTGGTTTTATTGAGGTTTGCATTATTGAAAAAATTAGCTTTAGATATAAAGTATATTATTTTAATAATGCTTTTTATCCTTATTCTATTGGCAAGTAGTCTGCTGAATTTTTCAAACCCCGGGGTTGTAATTATCGGAATAAGAATTTACCTTAAATCCATGCCTTTTTTTCTACTGCCCGCAGTGCTGGATGTTAATGATAAAGTATTAAAAACGCAGCTTAAATTTATTTTCGCGCTCATGCTTTTACAGTGTCCGGTTGCACTTTATCAAAGGTTTATTCAGTATGGTCTCACCGCAAACGGAGATTTCATAAGAGGTACACTGGATACAGCCTCGGTTTTGTCAATAAGCCTGATAAGCACGATAGCCATACTCAACGGGCTTTATCAAAAAAAGATAATAAAATTTAAACAATTTCTTATATTATCACTTATTTTATTTTTGCCTGCAACCATTAACGAAACCAAGATAACCCTTTTTTACTTGCCTGTGGCAATAGCAGTCCCCTTTATACTTATAAAAGAGTTTAATTTTATTAAAAAATTTAAAAAAATATTCACTTTAGTGTTGATTGGAATTATATTGCTTGGAGTTTTTATCCCTATTTATGATCATTTCATGAAACCACATTGGGGATTTGGAATTATTGATTTTTTTAAAACAGGGAAAGCAATAGAGTATCTTTATAGTGGAACTGAAAGTGCTGATGAAAATACCTGGAAAAGGGGTGATCAAGTCACAGCGGCTTATAGATCGGTATCAAAAGATATAGGTACTTTTTTATTTGGATATGGACCGGGAAATGTTGTTTCTTCGTATTTTAAGAACTTTCAAAATAAAAATATTGATTCGAATGTACAATCCGGTGCTCTTGCGCTAACAAATTTTTTATGGGAAACTGGATTTTTAGGGTTAATTGTTTATATTTTATTTATTCTACTAATTCTTAAAGATTCGCATTTTTTAAGTAAAAATGATTCTTTAATGGGTGCTTTTTCTTTAGGATGGTGTGGAGTCACATTAATGATTTTTATACAATTTTTTCATTCTAATATTCTCATTATGAATATAATTAATTACTTATTTTGGTATTTTAGCGGCGTGGTGGCTTCTCAGGCTTATCGCATGAGACATTTAAAAAATCATTATGCAGTACAATATGGCGTAAAATTAAGATCGTCAGAAGCATAATGGAATGAGCTGGTCGAAAAATTGCGAATAAGTGGCGGCCGAATAAGTCCTAAAAAATTTATCAAGGGAGCAAGATAGAATAATGATGGAAGGTAACAGCCTGGTAAATCAGCCGGTTTTTATCGTTGGTGCCGGGCGTTCAGGAACAACTCTTTTGTATAAACTGCTTTGCATGCATCCGGATGTGGCCTGGGTATCGAATTATGTTAATAAGGTGCCATCTTGCCCATGGCTATCTGTTTTAAATAGAGTAAATCAAACAGATAGAAAAAAATGCAGAGAAGTTTGGTTTTCCAAAAAATCCAATGCCTATTTTATAAATAAAAGTGTTTTAAAACGTTTGTATCCTATCCCTGTTGAAGGAGAAAATATTTATTCTTACTGTTCTATACCATCATTAAAAAACGAACCGTGGGAAATTACTGAAAAACAGATTTTTTGTTTACGAAAAATGTTCAAACAAATAACTATATATCAGGGAGGTAAATTTATAATAAGCAAAAGAACGGCTAATAATAGAAGAATACCTCAACTTGTAAATACATTCCCGAACGCGTTTTTTATTCATTTAGTAAGAGACGGAAGAGCAGTAAGTAGATCATTAATGAATGTTAAATGGTGGTCTGAACATAGGGTCTGGTGGTTGAATAATAAAAAACCCTCAGAATGGACAGAAGAAGGTAAAGATCAAATTTATATAGCAGCTAAAAATTGGGTTGAAGAGATCAAGGCCATAAGAAATGGGTTAAGGAAAGTAAAATCGAATAAAATTCTAGAAATTAAATATGAAGATCTGGCAATTGATTTTGAAGGAATAATTAAAAATATAATGAGCTTCATTAATTTAAAAAAAGAAAAAGCCTGGTATGAGGAAATTAGAAAAATAAGGATTTTAAATCAAAACAAGGTCAAGCATAATGACAGATTGCTAAACAATGAGTCCTGGATAGAAAAAGTAACAAAAATTCAAGAAGATTTATTGAAAGAAATGAAATATATTTAAAGGTAAGCGGACGTTTCTCAGATTAAATTGTTATTCTATCATAGAAAACCTCACCCTTTAGGTCAGGTCGCAGTTCAGTGGAAAATGGGATTAAACAATGAAAAAAGTCAAATTATTCGAAACCACAAATCAAGAAATTATATTATTAAAACAATATATCACTGAGAATGCAAAAGATGAAACTGAGTTGCAAATACTTGAAGCTGGATGTGGTCGATATTGGCCTCTCACTATTGATGGAATTCAGTACAAACTTACAGGTGTTGATATAGATAAAAAGGCATTGAAGCATAGAAAAGAAAAGTTCAATGACCTATCTGAAATAATCATTGGAGATCTTCGATCTATCGATTTTGAAAAAAACAAGTACGATGTGATATATAATTCATTTGTCCTTGAACATATAGATAATGCAGAAACTGTGTTAAAAAATTTTATCAAGTGGTTGAAATCAGGAGGCATCTTAATATTAAGAATTCCTGACAGATATACCGTATATGGTTTTGTAGCACGATTTACACCATTTTGGTTCCATGTATTTTATAAAAAGTATATACGCAGCAACAAGAACGCGGGTAAACCTGGCTTTGGTCCATATCCTACATATTATAAACCTATAATATCCAGGGTCGGTATTAGAAAATTTTGTGAAAGAAATAATCTTATTATCAAAGAAGAATATGGACATCAATATTATATAAAAAAACAAACTTTTATCCAGAAATGGATAATTTTATTGGTTAAATTTTTAAATCTCCTCTCTTTTGGAAAACTCGCGTGGAAGCACGTTGATCTTACCTACATCATACAAAAAGATAATTAGAAGAAATCCTATCCAAGCTTTCAAACAAATGATAGGAACGGGGACGAAATAACTTCCCCAACTATGCATCATAGCTTCAGGCCATCCTTGCCTGATCCAAAATTATAAAAATATTGAAATAGATTGTTATTCCTTGATGAATTTACTTTCAGGTTTAACCGCCGCAACTCAAAAGAGCGTGGTTTGCTCTTCTACCGGTTGGTGCAGCATGCTGTAACGTGTGAACCGGTGACGCGTCCCTGAAATAGCCGATGGTTAACCACAATATATGGTACACGGTTGAGGTAACTGATTATCCGCTAAAAATATAATTAAATATAGCATAACCAATTAAAATTTCAAGAGATATTTTTTTAATACTTCTTAAGTTAATGACATTGAGTGATGACTTATAAAAAAAAGAACGTACAATATATTAATATAGTGCAAATAACACTTTCCTTTTCCCTATCTCTCCTATTTATCTGGGTTGTGGGATACTTTTTCTGTAACTCTCTTTGTTATTATCAGTATGATGATAGGTTAATGAAAATGATTCATTCACCAAATATCGTATATAAACATCGAAGTGAGGGAATTGCCAAAACATATAAAGGTTTATTTGGTATCAATGCTATTGAAGATATTACCAAAGATAGTAGAAAAAAAATTGCTGTATGGGGGGATTCTTACGTAGAAGCGCATCAAGTAAATGACAACAAGAAAATGCCACAGGTAATAACATCAAAATTATCGAACAAAGGTTTAGGGGAGAATTTAATCTGTTTTGGGGTTGGAATGAGTGGCGATAGTGTGGCCGATTATTATTTTGATATTCCAAAATATGAACAATTAACTAAAAATATTATTTCCCACTTTATTGTAATAGCAAACATCAGAGATATTTTGCCAAACCAATCAACAGATATCATAAGGGGGATTTTTAAATCTAACCCATTTACCAATACCTTCGCCAATTTGCATTTTGGTCTGTTTTTACAAAAAATT
>JAGGYO010000314.1 GCA_021162505.1 bacterium | reverse complement strand
ATTATAAGCAATTATTAATGGAATTATTTCCCGGTGAAGAACAATTATTCTTTAAAGATGCTTTCGATAATAGGGAGATAATGGCTGCACTGCTTGATCTTTATGATGCCGCAAGGCCTCAATTTGTTATTTTACCTTTTGAACTTTTATTTAAAAATATCCCTGCAAAGCATGAAATAAAAAAGAATATTCTAAATATTGAAAAAAATGGATCTCTCTCTCGCAGTAAATTCCTGAAATTTCTAAATACCAATGGATATGAAAGAAAAGAAAGTGTCTGGGAAAAGAACGATTACTCTGTTCGAGGTGACATCGTGGATATTTTTTTGGAACAAATGGAAGAACCTATAAGGATCGAAACCTTTGATGATGAAGTGGAAAAGATCTATTCATATGATCGGGAAAGACAAATACCCAATAAATATTTTAAGCAGGTAAATATATTTCCCAGAGAGTTCAAATATAAAAAAACAAAATTATTTCTCGAGATCATTAATAAAAAAGATATTGTCATATTGGATTCTATTGAACTCATTAAAAAACGCATTGCTTTTTTAAAAGAACAGGAAATAGATATTCTTCCCAAAAGCCCCATTGACAAAAGCCAATTACTTATTCAAAGAAGGCAATTGATCCATATCTATGAGTTTTCCGCCAATACCAATATGGACTTTTTCATAAATGTTTCTCCAATTATTGATATTTCCCGAGACCTCTCACTTTTTGCCCAATATTTTGAGGAATGGGTAGATAAGGATTTTGAGATACTTTTTTTCATTAAAAATAAGAACAAGATAAAAAAATATGAAAAGATATTGAATAATATTGTATTAAAAAAAAGGAAAAAACCTAAATTAAATTTTATCCATAAGAATATCTTTCAAAATTTCATTTTAACCAATGAAAAACTTGTTTTTTTGTCGGAACATGAATTTAAAAAAGCAGGGGAAGGTATATTCAAACCAAAGTTCCCAAAATATTTTGAAGAAGAGTTAAAGAATATCCAGGTTGCTGATTATGTAGTTCATGAAGAATATGGAGTGGGAAGGTATCTGGGTATTGAAAACAAGAACATCGCCGGGATAAATGGTGATTATTTTACTATTGAGTATAAGAATAATCAACGACTATATTTACCTGCCGGGCAAGTGGAGCATATACATAAATACATTTCGGGAAGTGATATACCTCCGGTTTTGGATTCTTTAAATAAGGGCACCTGGGAGGTCAAAAAAAGCAAGGCACAAAAGAATATGGAGAAAATGCTTATAGAGATCACCAAATTGTATGCAAAGCGTAATATTATAGAAGGTATCTCATTTTCTGAAGATGAAGATATCCATAAAGCATTTGCAATGGACTTTCAATTTGATCTCACTCCGGATCAAAAAACAACAATTGATGAGATAAAAAAGGATATGGAAAAAGATATTCCCATGGATAGACTATTAGTGGGTGATGTGGGTTTTGGTAAAACCGAAGTTGCTCTACAGGCGGCATTCAAAGCAGTTTATGATGGGAGACAGGTCGTCGTTCTTACCCCTACAACTATTCTGTGTGATCAGCATTACATTACATTTAAAAACCGTTTTGAAAAATATGGTATTAATGTTGCAATGCTGTCAAGAATGGTTAAAAGGAAAGAAGTGGGCAATATTTTTAAAGATATGGCAAATGGAAAGATCGACATTATCATTGCTACCCATAAGATACTCTCCGATGAAAGTCATTTTTCCAATTTAGGGCTTCTCATAATTGACGAAGAACAAAGATTCGGTGTAAAGCACAAGGAAAAGATCCGATTGATGAAGAATAATATTGATACATTGACAATGACCGCAACGCCTATTCCAAGAACACTTTACTTCTCCTTATCGGAAATAAGGCCAATTTCAATAATTCGGACACCCCCGCAGGGGCGCATACCCATAAAAACATTTGTTAATATATTTAACCCCAATATTGTAAAAAGCGCGATCTTGGAGGAGTTAAAAAGAGGCGGGCAGATATTCTTCATTCATAACAATATCTCGGAATTAGCAAAAATCGAAAAACTTCTAAAGGAATATATCCCGCAATTACGCATTAAAATCTTGCATGGCAGGCTTTCAGCCAAGGAATTAGAAGAGGGTATGCTGCAATTTAAAAGAGGAAATTATGACCTTCTCTTATCAACAACGATCATTGAAATAGGTATTGATCTTCCCAATGTGAATACAATGATCATTAATAGAGGCGAAAATTTCGGACTAGCACAATTATATCAATTAAGAGGGCGTATCGGTAGATCTTTTAGACAGGCTTTCGCCTATATATTCGTTGATTCTTTTGACTCTCTTCCCTCAGCCGCATTGAAACGCTTGGCATATATCCGGCAATATCAAGAGCTTGGTTCCGGTTATGCATTAGCAATGAAAGATATTGAGATCCGAGGAATAGGAAATCTATTAGGCGTTAGACAATGGGGTAAGGTTGCTAATATTGGATTAGGAATGTATATGAAGATCCTTTCTGTCCTGGTGGAAAAAATGAAAAATACTGATGTTATTGTTCCCGAAACCATTATGGACCTTGGATTCTTTCCGTTTATTTCGAGTGAATCGGTCCCGGGAAATGTAGAAAGACAAAAGCTCTATCTTGATATAATAAAAACAGATGATCTTAATGAATTATCAAAAATACAACAAAATGTCTCTACCTACTATTCTTCGGCTTTTGAACATATTCTCCCGCTTATTGAGTTTCAATGGATTAAAATAGCAGCCAATATACTTAATATTAAGAAAATATCTCATAAAAATGACTTTCTTATCTTTTATCTGGAAAACCCCAAACTCTTGTATAGAGTTTTAAAAAAGATCTATAGGGTAGATGTTATTGCAGGTACTAATTTTGTAAAATTAAGCATAGCAACCGACGATATATTAAAAACTTTGAAAAAAATCTTGAAAAATTTGGTATAATTCTTTATAATTTAGTTATGAAAGGACAAGAAGCAATAGGATTGCTATTTATCCTCATTTTCTTTATTGGAAATTGTAATAACCGACCAAAAGATCAAGACAAACAGATCGTTATTGCTAAGATCAATAATAGTCCGATCTATGAAAAGGAATTCCTTGATTATTACGGTGATCGAGATATAGTAACTTATTCTCCGGAAGTCAAGCGAAAATTGCTGGTGAATTTGATCATTGATAGGGTAATATCAGAAGAATTGAAGAATATTACTTTGTCTGATACTGAAACCAAAGTTATTTTCGAACAATTAGGGAATATCAATAATGATGAAACAAAAAAAATATTGAACAATATTTACATGCTGCATCATTTCTTAAAGCAAAAAGCGAGTATGAACTTTGATATATCATCAGAAGAAATAAAAAATTATTATGGTGAGAATACTAATAAGTTTTACAAAAAGGAAGCTGTTCTCGTCGCGCAGCTACTTTTTAAGAATAAGGAAAACAGCATTAAGATCTATAAAGAACTACAAAGCAAAAAAAATAAATTCATAGAATATTCAAAGATCTATAATAACCCTCCCTATTCTTCTAATGGTGGTAATTTGGGATGGATAGAGCATGGAGACCTTCCCGAAGAATTGGAGGCAATCGTTTTTCATATTAGAGTTGGACGCATCTCCAAGCCAAAGAAGACCACATACGGTTATCAGATATTCTGGGTAACTAAGAAAAGAAAAGCCAAGTATATTCCATTGATCGACGCTAAAGAAGCAATCAAACGCGCAATATTGCAAAATCGGATAAATGCAGAGTATGAGGTTTTGATAAAAAATGTTTTTAGACTTAATAATATTTTTATTAATGAAAGGTATTTATATAGATGAAAATTGTAGCAAAATGTCTCGTAAAAAAAATGTCTTATGCTTGTGATAAATGCAGTATTAACGACGCGTTGAGAAAAGATTTTGAAAATCACCTCCTTTTACCCATTTGTTTAAAAGAATACAGTTTTCCCCGGGAGGACCTTTTATTAATGAAGGGTGAAATATTAGGAAGTACAAGTATATCTTTCCTGATGGGTAAGTCTAAATTGTTTTTAGAGACGGGACTTGATATTGGCGAAATGGTAATGAATGGATTGAAAAAAGTAAATGAATTGATGCATTCAATGGATATTTATGATATAATACTTCCTGAATACGGGGTATTTTGCGGCACAAAATATAGTGAGGACGGAACTTTTTCAGGTGGATTTTTAAAAAAGGAAGGTATTTTACCTGCATATATAAAAAATAAAAATAAGGAGTTTTTATGAAAAGAATTAGGTTAGCTATCGTTTTAATGATCATTTTTTGTCTGTCAATGATCTCATACGCAAGCTTTTATTCTATATCTACGGATAGTAAATTTGGAAAAACACCGGCTATAGGCGACCTTGACGGTGATGGCAAATATGAATTGGTACTTATAAACGAATCCAATGAAATGATCATAATGAATAGTGAAAATATTAAATATTACAGAAACTACCTTGACTCAAACTGGGAAAAATACAAGGACATTGAAAAGAATGAAAAAGATAATAGATTGTACGGAATTAAATTGAATATTAATCAAAATATTGCTTCGACGCCTCTATTGTTTGACTGCAATAATGATGGTATTGAAGACATTGTTTTCACTACAGAAAACGGTATTATCATTTCTCTGGATTTTAATAAATTGATGAGCGATTATAAAAGTGGAAAATATACAAAGCTCGCTAATTATTTTTTATGGAAAAACTCCATGGACAATGTGAGTTCTTCAGCATTTTCTTTATTTAAGAAGGGGGGGAAATATTATGGCATAATAGGTACTATTAATGAATTTTTGTATATTGTCAATTTGCAAAACGGGAATTTTTATAGAAAAATTGATCTGCATAAATATTCTATTATTGATAAGCGAAAACCCATCGTAGATGCCGCGCTGGTCTATGATCTTAATAATGACAATAGGGAGGATATTATTGTTGGCAGTAATGCCGGTGTATTTTATGCCATTAACGGAAAAACACTTACACTGCTATGGAAATATGCAAAGAAAAATTCTCCAATACTATTTTCTCCCTCGGTCGTTAATATGCAAAGTAAAAAATATCTAATATGTACTTTTAAGGAATATAAAATAGTTTTATTAGATGCCCTGACAGGTAAGGAGTTATGGCATTATAATACCATAACTCCCATAGTTTCCGCGCCGTTGGCAGCCGACCTTACCGATGATGGAAAAGATAATATTTTAGTTATTACCGAAGGTGGGAAAGTTATTTGTTTTAATGCTGAGGATGGAAGTGAGCCATGGAATTTTAAAACCAGTAAAGTAAAAGCAACACCTGTTATTTACGATGTGAACGGAGACCTAATAAATGATATTTTTATTGCCAATGAAAGAGGTATCCTTGAGATATATAATGGTAGGACAAGAGAATTATTAGAAAAATATAAATTTATTACCAAGGGCCTACAAACTATTAACTCACAACCGATTATTGGCGATATTGACTCAAACGGGATTTTAGATATCTGTGTGAATTCAACAGACGGATATTTTTATATGTTCACCGATCCGCAGAAATTATCTGTTTTTAATGGGAAGTTGATCAATGCCACGGATAAGGGAGATCTTTTCAGAACGGGAAATATGAAAGTTAATAAAAGGAATAATGCTTCCCTTGGAAGGTACCTTGATAATATCAGAAAAAAATATGCTTATAATAAAGGAATTGAATACTTAAACACCAATAATATAACTCAGGCTGCAATATACTTGAAAAAGGTGATCAATATTGATTCTGAATACAAAGATGCTCAAACTCAATTTGATGCAATAAAAGACAACTTTCTTGACTATGAATATAAGACATTTAATGATGCCATTAAGAATAATAATATCAAAAAAGGAAGAAATATTCTTAGAGATGTGAAAAGCATTTCCTCGGATTTTAAAAATATTCCGGAAATGGAGAGAGCGCTTGATCAAAAAATAAAAGATTATGCTAAGGCTGATAACCTTTTCAGGGAAGGAAAGGCTCAAATTAAATCAAGAGATATTGTTGGCGGATATGAAAAATTGGAAACTGCTTATTCTTTAAAACCATTTGATAATAAGATAAAGGCGGAGATAAATAGATATTCATACGAGATGGAATTATACAGAAAGCTTTTGAGGAATGAAAAAGAAAAAAAATGGACTGCTGCCGACGAAAACCTAAAGAACTTAATGTCCAAATATCCGAATTTCCCGGGTCTTGCCGGGCATAAGAACAAAATTCAGATAAATAAGAACAAATTTTTGTTTTTAGGTGGAGTATTGGTTTTAATTATCACTATTATTGTAATAGTAATGAGCGTTAAAAAGAAAAAACTCCTTGAGGAAGAATTGATCGAACAAAGCGTTATCACAGAAAAGGTTGAAGTTTCCAGTAATAATGCTTTTTCTGAAAAGCAAGGCGAGGAAGAGGATGGCCCCAGTATAAATGAGATGGAAGATTCTGGAATTTCCCTGGGAATAGGCTCTAATTTAAATGATGCTTCGGAAAACGAAGAAAATGCGGAAACTGATATTGGGGACAATTACCCGGAGGATGAAGAAGATATCCAGCTTGGGGGTATTGATATGGATTTAGAATCCAATGAAGAAAATAATGAGGAAGCCCCGGCACCGAAAGAAGAACTTTCAGAATCTTATTCTGAGATCAATGTAGAGGAAAACGATGAGCTTAACGATAATATTGAAATAGCAGAACAAGATAAAGTTGAGGGAAATGATGATATGCTGGATGAAAATATTGAGGTTAGAATGAGCATGGCCATCCAATTATATGAAAACAGCGAATTTGATAAGGCCGGAGATGAATTTAAAAAGATAAGTGATATAGGTAAGAAATATAGATATGATGCTGCTGCATATTTAGGATTTTGTTATTATGAGCAGAAGAAACTTGATGAATCAATGAAACTCATACAATCAATTCCATATAATACGGAAGAGATTCCACTTGATGAGAGAATAAATGTCTTAAAAATACTGGGTAAGGGCTTTATAAAGAACAAGTTAAATAAACCGGCAATATCGGTTTACAAAAAATTATTGACCATAAGCAACGGCATGGAGAAAAAAGACACATTGTACAATCTTGGAGATATTTATGAGGACTTAGGGGATAAAGAGAATGCTATAAAATATTATAAAGATCTATTTTTAATTGATTCAAATTACAAAGATGTAAGCGAGAAATTGGATGAGCTTGGATTCGCTTAATAATTATTTATTAAAAGTTGCCTATGATGGAAGCAAATACTACGGCTGGGCCATTCAACCCGATAGAATATCTGTTCAAGGATCCTTTAAAGAGATCTTTGACGGGATGTTCGCAAATGATTATTCGTGGTCGGTTGCCGGTCGGACTGATAGAGGAGTTCACGCAATGAACCAAATAGTTTCTGTGTCAATCCCTATTGATTTTAACGAAGAAAGATTTGCCAGTGTCTTGAACAGAAAGCTCCCGGACTCCATTTATATAAAGAGTGTTGTTCGAACCAATGAATATTATGATATTCGGCGTAAGGCGAAGCAAAGAGAGTATAGATATTTTTTTAATGATGTTTCTTCTTTTTCACCGTTTATAGCAAATTATAGATATTTTTTAAATTTTGAAAAAATGAATTTTGACAAAATACAAAAAGCAATACCTTTGTTCCTTGGAACCCGAAGATTCTTTAATTTTTCCAGTAGTAAGAAAAAAGTCGTGAATTATGAAAGAACAGTGACTCGCTTTAAATTATCTCTGAAAAATAAAACAGGGTATTTTACTATTGCTGCGAACTCTTTTCTCTACAATATGGTAAGAAGGATCATTGGCACATTATTTCTTTTGGGTCATGGGAAAATAGAGCTACCTTTTATTGAAGAACTATTGAACTCCAAAGAAAATATGAGAACGAAAACAATATTAATAGAGCCAAACGGACTCTATTTATGGAAGGTGGCTTATTAAAAAGTTTATTGAGCATCTCCTTAATAGTAAGATTTTCAGATATTTTTATCTAATACTTTTGATCCCTATTATCCTTATTCTTTTAAAGAATCTTTTTTTTATTATATTGGCAATAGTAATTTTGCTTTTTATAGGAATATTATTGTATTATTATCAAAAGAAATATAAAAAAATAAAAGAAGAACATGAACATTTGGAAAAAGAGGTTTCCGTGCTGAGCAAAGAAGTTGAAAATTTCGAACTATATCCTGATCACTACGAACGCTTAAAGGAAACCGTTAATTTAATGCTTATCCCTTATGAAGGACTAAAAGAAGAGCTACATAATTCTCAAAAAAAGATTGAAAAATTAGTAAATTATTTTAATAGTAATGAAAATTTTTTACATGGCAAATTGGAGTATTTAGCTGCTATCTCATTGAAAGAACATGAATTTGACTTCGGATCTATTGAAGATATTAATATGACTTCATTCATTCACGATGTAATCGATTTTGAAGCCTTTGAAAATAAAATATTTGGATTAGGTGAAGATCTGGAACAAAATAAGGAATTCATTGACGAGTTATTTGAATTTATTAATAGTATTATCGGAAATTTAGTAAAACAAAAAAATTATATGAGCAATTTGGAAATGATCTTTGATAATTTAAAACTGATTTTCTTAAATATTCAATTGGAAGCAGTGAAGAAAGGAGAGGTTGCTAAAGAATTCTTGGTTATCGGTGAAGAGATCAAAGATATTTATGAGCAGGGAAATGAAACCGTGGCTTCATTCAAAACGCTATTTTCTCAAATTGAATATGCGGAGCGTATATTAGACCATTCAAAGAGTTTAAAAATATTGGTGGAAAAATTAATTGAAAATTTTGCTAGTTTAATAAGTACTTACCAAGAGTTAAAAGATCGTTATGAAATTCAAAGAGGTTATGATAAACAAAACGAAAGAGAAGTAGAAAATATCGCAGGTAATTATAAGGATATTGTAGAAAAATACAGTAATTTTGTCATCGGGCAAAAGGAGTTTTCAGCGGGAATTAATAGTTATTTGCGTAAAATAAATAATACCCTTGGGGAAATAAAAACATTTAGGGAATGGGTTAAAGAAATTAAAAAAGAATTAGGAGTTTCATTATGAGAAAAACTTTTATTGTTATCGCTGCTTTTCTTTCCATTACTTTTATTAATGCTAATACTATTTTGACCTTTTGGCATCCATTTCAAGGAAACCTCCAAAAAACCCTAGTGGAGATAGTTAAAGAATACAATAATTCACAAGATGATTATGAGATACTATTAAAATGTAGCGGTAATTATAAGGATACCAAAGATAAATTATTGGCAATCAAAAAATTTAAAGGCATGCTCCCCGATATATTTATCGGATATTCTACCTGGATTGAAAAGCTTGGTGAAACCAGTTTTTATAATATTAATGAAGTTGTGAGCAAAAAGATCATTGAAAAGATCGATCCGGTAATGTTGCAAGATGCTTCAAGTAATAATAAACAATACGGGTTACCGTTTAATAAAAGTATCATGCTAATATATGTAAATACCGACACAATAGATAGAATAGGAATTGATATAAAAAAATATAATGCAGATCAACTTTATAAGCTATTAGAAGATATACATAAAAGAACCAATAAACCCGCGATGTCATATAATCTTGGAACCTGGTTTTTTGAGAACCTTATGCTCAATATGGGAGGGGATCTTGAACATATTGATTCGCCTTCTTCTTATAGAGCTCTTAATCTATTGGTAAAAGCATATCAAAAAAAATATATTATTATAAAAAGCGGGTATTCTTTCCAGGATTATTGGACCAATGAAAATGTTCCAATTATATTTACATCAATAGTTTCTTTATCATATATAAAGGATAAAATAAAATTTAATTATAAGAGATACAATTTTCTATCGGGCGAAAATGGCAAAACGAAAACCATTATTTCGGGGGCTAATCTTTTTTTTGTAAAAACCCCAAAAAAGAAAGTCGCAATTAAAAATTTTATAAGCTGGCTATACTCTTATAAAAATTTAAAAAAGTGGTTTGATCAAAGTGGATATCTACCAATATATACTGATTTTAAAGAGGGTTCGTATTTAAAGACCGCTACTTTATGCTTGGAACCAAAGGATTTTAAATGGTATGATAAGAGAAAGAAGATTTCCGCTTTACTGAAAAAATCCGTAATATATAAAACCATACCAGATGATTTTTTCAAAAATATCGACAAATAATAATTTTAAGATAATTTTTCTCTATCTTTCACTTTTTACACTTTATT
>JAGGYO010000347.1 GCA_021162505.1 bacterium | reverse complement strand
AAAGGATATTGTCCTAATCCCAAACACCATTATTATTCACCAACAGATAGTCTAAAAGAATTATACTATGATTCAGAGAAGGGGATTATTACAGACCCACCGGGGAAATAAAATTACGCTAATTAATTAAAATTAAAAATACAAAATATTAAGCACGAAACACTAAATACGAAAGATGAATTACTAATAATAGAAAAAGATTATCACTCCCAACTTAATTGGTAAATGGTTTTGTCATTACCCTTTGACAGCGAACTTGTAATTGTAACCTTTGGATTTTTCAAACCGTTTATTTCCAATGCACATTCGATCCATCCGCCAATCCTATTTTCTATATAAGTATCAATATCCTCAAAAGATCTAATTGTTAAAATCGCTTCCTTTTTTTTGCTTTCGGTCAACTCAATTTGTGAAGGGTTATAATAAGCTGAGAATATATGACTTGCTCTTCCAAGTACAAATGCTGCTGAACCGACTTTCACAAAGATTTTGTAAATACCATTAAGTGTAAATTTCGCACTTTGCCTTCCCATTTTCCATGCACCTTTTACACTTCCAGAGTAAAATTTATCACAAATGATTTTTGTTGGGGTTTTTAATGCAATATTGATATCATACCAATCAATGAGCTTTGAACTTTGCATTATGACTTTGGTTTCTTCCGGTAAGCTCTCAATGAATTCATCATATTTATTAGGAAAATGTGTTTTTATAAAGTTTCTAATGGAAATAATGACAGCACCCTTAACTCTTACCATAAAGTATGATATCAAATTTTCAAAAAAATATCAAAAAAAAAGAAGAGTTTTTTTAAATAAATTTCAAATTTATTGCCTGTGTCTTGAATAAAAATACAATTTTATTTATAATACATACAAAATTGGTACGAGCAAATTAGGAGAATTAATGAAAAAGAGAACGATTTTTCTGAGTATGTTTGCTATATTATTTCTAATGGCTTGCAATGTTATGTCGCAATATCCCATTACATCTTTGAAAAAGGCGTATTCTACGACCAAGGTGCTCGGTAAATGGATCGCCGTTGAAGACAAATCCGATACTATGCTAATCACCATGGGTAATGAAAAGAAAACATATACAATGGATACGGATGATTATGAATTTGTTTTTTATATATCAAAAATAAAAGGCAAGTTTTTCGTAAATTTTTTGCTCGATAATGAATTAAAATTTGACAAAAAATTAAAGATACCAAAAAAAACGAATTTTGCTTTTATGGAACTATTTTTTAAAGGTGAACAATTGGGACTTGCAGAACTTGATATTCAAATTATAATAAATGCCATAAAGTCAGGAGAACTAAAAGGGGATTTTGATAAAAAGATAAAAGATGATGAAGAAAGTGTAGAATTGGAAAGTGATACCCGGACCTTGTATAAGTTTTTTAAAAAATATGCCAAGGTGAAAAAAAATATTAAGATAGTATGGTATAATAAAATAATAGAAAATGGAAATAATGAGAAGGAGAAATGATGGATAAAATTAATGAAAATGGAAAGAAGGTCATTCTTATTGTAGATGATTCTTTGGTCATACGAAAGACATTGAAGAATTTTTTGGGGAATAGAGCATATGATGTTCATACCGTTGAAAATGGTAAAGAATTCTTTAAATATATAAAAACAGGCCGTCCCCATATAATAATTTTAGATAAAATGCTCCCTGACGGTGACGGTTTTGATATATTAAATTATATAAAGATGAATATTGAATTGAACAATATTCCCGTCATATTATTTACCACACAGGATGATTATGACAATGAACTTGCAGGCCTGAAATTGGGTGCCGAAATGTTCCTGTCAAAATCAGTGAAGATGGAAGAACTTGAACTTTGCATAAGAAAAATACTCATAAAACAGGATAAACTCATAAAGATCAAGGAGAATGTAAATCGATTGTCCAGGGAAATCGATGAAAAAGATAATACTATTATGAAGGAATCAAAGCGTTCCAATATTTTAAATGAGCAATTGAACCAGATGTCATATGACCTTATTAATGTTCTTTTGAAAACACTTGAGGTTAGAGATCCATATACAAAAAAGCATTCTGAATCGGTTTCGCAATTATCGGAGGTTATATCCCAAGAGATGAAATTGACTCCGGAAAGGGTTCAAAACATTAAGATCGCCGGATATTTTCATGATATTGGGAAAATCGGTATCCCTGATAATATTCTAAACTCGACAAAGATGTTAAGTAGAGATGAAAGGATCACAATTGAGAAACATCCAATTATCGGTGCAGAGATATTAGAAACCGTGAATTCATTGAAACATCTTGCAGAGATGGTAAAACATCATCACGAGAACTTCGATGGAAGCGGTTATCCCGATAATTTGACAGGCGAAAAGATCCCGCTTGAAAGCAGAATAATAAGGGTTGCCGATTTCTTTGACGCACTCTCAACTGACAGGGTTTATCGCCCTGCATACTCATACGAGCAATCACTTGATATGATGAAAAAGCGTATTGGGACATTTTTTGACAAAAAGGTCTTCAACATATTCCTAAAATTAATTGAAAAATCAGTAAAATAAAGTATTTGGTAATTCCCTTTTAATTGTTTATTTTTATTTTATATCGAAAACCAATTGCCTCTGTTCGATAAAGAGGACATAACCCAATAATAGGATAGGTCATTTGTTCTATATTTGATTTATATGATCCGCCGATTATATATCGATCGGCACATGTGAATTCAGGATATTGAATAATTTTTACAACATCTGCTGTCCATTCAAAAACATTGCCAATAAGATCATAAATTTTTTGTCCTTTATATATAATAGGCGGGAAAGATCCAATAGGAGCAGTTAATTTATAACCATCCTTAGTGAAACTCCTATAATTATAATTTCCATTGGAAAAGCGTAAATTTGCAAGTTTAAAATTTGGTGAAGTTTCCTTTTCAAGATCTATTAATTTAAAATTTTTCTTGGGAAATTTTTCTTTTTTCAATACAATTTTTGCCCAATCGTCTCTTGTAATAATTTCTCCATCGATCCATTTAATATATGCTAATGATTCCCACCATGTAATTCCGATTACGGGTGTTATTTTCAAATGTGAATAAGGATCATTCTTGTAATAAGGAACATCATCAAGGTTCCAATACTTTGGCTTTTGCCATTGATATTTAGTGCAATATCGCCATGCAAGATCTTCAAGCGTGACAACCTTATCGTTAATATGCCAATATTCTTCTTCCGAATAATTTCCTATCTCCACAAATTCATTATATTGGATATTCATCATTTCGTATGTTGAAATATATTCAGTAAATTTTTTGGTCTTTTTTAAAACTATCATTTCAGTTCCATAGGAATTATCATCATAACAAAATAAGAT
>JAGGYO010000286.1 GCA_021162505.1 bacterium | reverse complement strand
GTCTGGATTGGAAATATAGATGATAAGATTAAGGTAAAAGAAATTGAAACAAATAGTATTCTATTAAATGGATCTGTGAAGGTTGAAAAGGTGGTTGGATTTGAGAAAAAAGAAGGATTTAAAGGAAAAGCATTACATTTACAATACAAAAAATATGAGTCATTTAAAACTATATTTAAACCGGAGTTGGGTCCAGATAAAAGAGAAGTCTGTATTGAAGGGAAATTGAAAAATGGTGAAAATTTCATTGGCAGGGATTTTGTTGAAATAGTAGGGAAAAAAGAGAATAAAAAGGAGAATGGGAAATGAAAAGGGTTTTTCTTTTATTTTCAATGTTTTCATTGGTTTTAATATATTCTGTAACAGATTCAAACAGCAAAACAATAAAAACAGGAAAGATCGTTGTTGTGAAATAAATCATAGTACGATAGTTCCAATACTATGGGACTATAAAAGGCAAAGGGACAATGGATAATTAAAGAAAATGAAAATGATAGATTCCGTATCAAGCACGGAATGACGAAACATAAAGGAATGAATGTTTCACAAACCTTCGGTCTTCGCTGCGTTCGGTTCAACATGACAGATAGAGAGTTCAAAAGTTTTCTGTTCAAAGTCAAAAGATGAGATTCCTACGCAAACTTCGTTTGCCCTGAATGACGGAATGCAAATGAAGAATGAAGAATTAAAGAACTTTCAAATCCTGGATTATCGGGTCAAGCCCGATAATGACGAATTAGTTGTAATTCGCAAAATTCATGTAATTCGTGGTTAAAAGATATTTGAAAATCGACCTTTGACTTTAACCTTTTTAAAAAATTAAAAATTATTTGATTTTTTTTATGAAAAAATATATAATACAAAAAATCGAAAATTTTAAAAACAAGCAGTTCATTTTAATCCTGACGATTTTAACTGTGGAGAGGTGCCCGAGCGGCTTAAGGGGGCTGCCTGCTAAGCAGTTGTTCGAGTTAATCGAACCGCGGGTTCAAATCCCGCCCTCTCCGCCATATTATGAGTGTGAAAAAATTATGATTCCTTATTTTTTATTTTTAGTACCTTATGGATTGTTATTCTTTGTAAAAAAGTTCAAGGAGAGTACTGCGTATCTGATTAATCTCTCAATATCCCTTTTTCTTGTAGTAATATTTTTTGTATTGAAGGACGATAGAATATTATTGGGACTTTTTTCAACAACATTTGTTTCTATATTCTATTATTATTACAATAGCCGCAGGAATATGTTACTCCAAAAGTATAAGGATCTTGAAGATAAAATATCTAAGTTACAGGTAGATGTGACAAAAATAAAAGATAAATACGAAGGGTTTCAAGAAGAAGAAAAGTTCTACTTGAGCATATTCGAGATATTTGATAAATTACAAACTATTAAAGACATTGATGAGTTTGACCAATATATTGAAATGATCGTGCAGCATATATCCGGTTCCGGGGAATATGGAATCAAGATCGTTGATAATAAAAAAGATGCGATGCTCAAAGAAAACAATGTGAACCTTGAACATCTCAATAAATTGAAATGCTTTTCAAAGGAGTACGATAAGGTCAAGGTACATCTTTGTTTCAATAAGGGCTTTAAGCTAATAAGGGCCGATTATTCTTTGGTCATTGAGATCGTTCTTCTAATGATCCTTAAATTCTATCTTTTCAATCTATATGACAAATTCTCTCAAACGGATTATTTAACAGGTCTATATAAAAAACGCGTTCTAATGGAAAAATTAGTTGAGTTATCAAATCGAGCTGCCAGAAAAAATATTCCTTATACCATTGCTTTTTTTGATATTGATGATTTCAAATTGGTAAATGATAATTATGGACATATCGTTGGAGATAATTTTCTTGTGGAATTTTCGAAAAAATTATTGAAATTAAGGGATAAGGGATATATTATCGGTAGATTCGGCGGAGAAGAGTTTGTTGTTTTAATGTTGGGAGTAAACAAAAAAGCCGCTATTGATGATATGGAAGAAATTAGGGAAAAAATTGCTGAATTGGATTTCAGCAATATTGGTATATTGCACAAGGTAACCGTAAGTTGCGGAATTGCATCATTTCCGATTGACGGTAAAATGCCATACGAGCTTTTGAAGGTATCCGACGATAATCTTTATAAAGCCAAAAATTCAGGGAAGAACAGGATTGTTTTTTAACATAATGGAGGAAATAAATTATGGGAAGAAAAAAGAAAAATGTAGAGCCGGAAGAAATAATAAATAATCCGGAAGCTTATGAAAAAGTTGTATATAAAGAGTTACAGCAAGATGAATTATTGAATCAAAATGCTTTACAGGAAAAAACAGTAAAAGAGTTACAATTAGCTGCAAAACAATTGAAAATTGACGGATATGTCGCATATAAAAAACACGAACTTATTCAGAAGATAATTGCCGCCCGTTTGGCTCAAAAAGGTGCTAAATTCTATTTGGGTGGTGGAATCCTTCAAATACAAAGTAGTTCTTTTGGATTTTTAAGAAATATAAAGGAAAACTTCAGACAGACAAATGATGATATATATATATCGCCCTCCAATATTAAGAAGTATCTCTTGAGAGAAGGGGACGCGGTATTTGGTATCATTAAACCGCCAAAGAATGAAGGTGAAAAATATTGGGCTATGATGGTAATATTGACAGTGAACGGAAAGCAGCCTAATATTATTAAAGAGCGTCCACTTTTTGAAAACCTAACCCCCCTTTATCCCACTGAAAAGATCAATCTTGAATATAATTCAAATGTGTATTCAACCAGGATCATGGACTTGTTCGTACCAATAGGAAAAGGGCAGAGAGGGCTTATCGTTGCACCGCCAAGAACCGGAAAGACCACGATCCTGAAACAGATCGCAAATGCTATTTCCACAAATCATCCGGAGGTAAAACTTTTGGTACTGCTTATTGACGAAAGACCCGAAGAAGTTACGGATATGGAACGCTCTGTTAAAGCAACTGTTATTAGCTCCACATTCGATGAAAAACCGGCACAACAAATACAAGCAGCAAAGATGACCTTACAGTATGCAAAGAGAATGGTTGAATTAGGTGAGGATGTTGTTATTCTAATGGATAGTATTACGCGTTTTGCCCGAGCCAATAATGTGATTATGCCTTCATCAGGCAGAGTTCTTTCCGGAGGTCTTGAAGCAAATGCAATTAGAGAGCCAAAGGTGTTCTTTGGAGCTGCGAGAAATACTGAGGATGGCGGTAGTTTAACTATCATTGCCACTGCTCTGATAGACACGGGTTCAAGAATGGACGAAGTGATTTTTGAAGAATTCAAAGGTACGGGAAATATGGAAATAAACCTTGATCGCGGTATATCGGATCTTAGGATCTTTCCGGCGTTCAATTTACAAAAATCGGGAACAAGAAAAGAGGAATTATTATTATCTCAAGAGGTCTACGGTAAAGTGGTTATTATGAGAAAGATATTGAATGACATGAACCCCGCCGAACAGATGCAATGGATACTAAGGTTCATGAAAAAGACCGAAACGAATGAGGATTATTTAAAAAATATGCTAAATCATAGTTAAGCATGGGGAACTTAAA
The DNA here is from genome assembly GCA_021162505.1 of bacterium. GTDB lineage: Bacteria > AUK180 > AUK180 > AUK180 > AUK180 > AUK180. The sequence continues at coordinate 11,146 of JAGGYO010000286.1, read as the reverse complement.
TTAGTTGAGAGTTGAAAAACAGTATGCAGTATTCAGTACTAAGTATTTAGTTTCTCCACATTGAAAAACAATATGTAGTACTAAGTCCTAAGTATTCAGTAAAAGAGTGAAGAGAAATGGATCCTGAATCAAGTACGGAATGACACTTCCTTTAACCTCATTGTGCTCTGTGCCTCTGTGGTTATCCCATTTCTTATTTTTTGATTTTCATCTTGAATCTTTGAACAAATTATATTAATTAAACCTTCTTGAAATAAAGTGTTAAAAATGGTAGAATTAAGATATGAAAAAGTTTGTGACTACTGCTATATTATTGGCTTTGATTTTATGGGGAATTTCGTGTAATGAACCAAATAAAAAGGAAATAAAACAAATTAGGGGCAATAAGGGAATATTGCAGACCAAGGATACTCAGGCAAAAGAGGAAAAATTCAAATATTCAACGGATGACCTAAAAAATATATTCCCAAAAATCGAAAAATTCCAATTACTATCAGAAGGAATGAAAAATATTAGGAAAAAAGACTTTTCTGTTAATATGTATGAAGTGAATTATTCTACAATGATCATTGAGAACGAAGGTGTTGAGAATTCTGAAATATTGAATATAAAGATCCTTGATATTGGGGATAATATGTTATATCCGCCACTTGTGGCGCATAATGTGTTTTATAAATTCGGAATAAAAACCGATAGTGATCTAATTTTTCAGGATAAAGAAAAATATGAAGATTGGAAACTTGTATATAATTACGATAAAATAAAAAAGAAAGGAAACGCTTCCGCTTTGAAGAATAATTTATTTATTATAATGAATAGTGAAAATATTGATATTGAATCTGTAAAAGAGATATTTAAGAAGGATATTTTACAGAAGATAAAAAATAAATAGGAAATTGTGCTAGGTGGGGAGCTAGCGGTTCCTTGTAGCCTGAAACCCGCTATAGCAGGACCGAATACGCTGCCGAGGGTTCATATTCCATTGCCTAGTTTATGTTAGGATGCGTTGATATCAGGGTCTCATGCTGAAATACCTGATAAACTCCGCCAGATTCGGAAGAAAGCAACGGTATGTCAAGGGTTTCTGCCATGAGGTCGCCTTGGTGGAGCATTTGAGCATAAATGAATCATGGGATCCGAATTCGAAGTAGTGGCACAATTTCCGAGGAAGATAATGGAAAAAGAAAGGTACACAGTATTTGCCAGAAAGTACAGAGCTAAGGATTTTGATGAGATCGTTGGTCAAGAGCATGTAGTTAAGACATTAAAAAATGCTATTATTGCAGGCAATATAAGTCACGCTTATCTTTTTGCAGGTCCTCGAGGTGTTGGTAAAACATCCATGGCAAGAATATTGGCGAAAAGCCTGAACTGTGAGAATGGTCCTACATTAAAGCCCTGTAATGTGTGTTCCAGCTGTGTTACTATCAGTAATGGTACCGCAATTGATGTGGTTGAGATGGATGGCGCTTCACATAGAAAAATAGATGATATTAGAAAAGTAATAGAACAGTTAAAATTTCCTCCAATGGGTGGAAAAGAAAAATGGAAGATCTATATCATTGACGAAGTTCACATGTTAACCAATGAGGCGTTCAATGCTTTATTGAAGTCATTGGAAGAACCACCGGATCATGTTATTTTCATTTTTGCCACCACTGAGCCATATAAGGTTCCTGAGACGATCCTTTCCCGTTGTCAACGGTTTGATTTTAGGAGAATTCCTTTAGACAAGATCGAGAATAAACTGAGGGAGATTGGGAAGATAGAAAAGATCAAAGCAGAGGATGAAATATACGCATATATTGCAATGCAGGCAGAGGGTTCGCTGAGAGACGCTGAGGTCATGCTTGATCAGATCATTTCCTTTACTGATGGAAAAATAACACTGAAGATCATACAGGATTTTTTAGGTGTAATTGGTATTGACTGGATATTACGCTTGATTGACAGCATTTATAAAAGGGATACGGTTGCTTCCATTGAGATCATCAATGAGGTAAATAATCAGGGATTGAGTTTGGTGGACTTTGTTCTCACTATTTTAAAGGTTTTAAGGGATCTCCTTATCTTTTCCAAAAAGAAAAATAAATTGACCTCAATATTTTATTACCCCTATGACAGTTATATGAAAAATTGTGAGTTAATTGAACAATTTAAGGAAAAGGACATAATAAAGACCTTTATGAGAATTGTTGAAGAGACATATAACAATATAAGATTCACGCAGCATGCACTTTTAAATGTTGAGGTCATGGTTGTTAAAATGATCCATATAATGGAAGTATTCAGTATAGATGAGCTCATATCCCTTGCCGAAGCTTCAAAGATCAGGGCTAAACATAGTCCCAATAAGGTTGAAAACGATGCAGAAGAATCAATTCCTGAAAAGCTCATCAATAAAGATAGTTTTGACGGCTTTGTAAAATATGAAGAGAATACAAATGATAAATTTTTTAAGGAGTTTTTAGAGGGCTATAAATTTGATGAATTCATGAATGATAAAATATCAATTTACTTTGAAAATATTACTAATTTGGATTTTAAAACCAGAGAAGGTAAGGACTATTCTCCTGTCTTGGAAAAGATCAGAGCATTTTTTAATAATAATAAACTGAATTTAACCATCGTATGGAGCAAATGTAAGATAAAAGAAGCCAAAAATTTGCAAAGTTCTTTAAAAGAAGATATAATGAACAATTTCCCCGAAATAGGAAAAATAGTTAATGCATTTAATGCAGATGTCAAAAAAGATGAAAAGGAGAATGAATAATGGCGAATTTTAAAAAGATGTTAGGGCAGATGCAAAAACTCCAGCAGGAGTTTGTGAAAAAGCAGGAAGAATTAAAAGAAGTGGATATTACAGGTGAAGCTGCCGGAGGATTGGTGAAGGTGGTGATGAACTGCGGTATGGAAATGAAATCAATTCATATTGATGAGGAAATTTGGAAAGAGAACGATAGAGAAATGCTTGCCGACCTAATAACGGTTGCTGTTAATACTGCTATAAAGAGTGCTCAAGAGAAGATGAACTCTGAACTTTCCGGGCTTACCGGTGGTATGGGTATGGACCTGCCTAACTTATTTTAATGCAAAAAATCGTAAAACAACTTTTTAATTATTTCAAAGGACTGCCGGATATTGGGAATAAGACCGCTGAAAGGATCGTTTTTTCACTACTTTCTTCTGAGAGCAGAGATATAAAAAAATTATATGATTCCTTACATAAGTTAATTGGAAATAAAAATACTTGCTCCACTTGCGGTGTTATATCCTTTAATGATCCGTGTGATATCTGTTCCGACGAATCTAGGGAAAACACCTTAATGATCGTGGAAAGTTCAAAGGAATATTATAAGATTGAGCTATCAGGGTCTTATAGAGGAAAATATCATGTATTAGGAGGAATAATATCCCCGTTTCAGAAGAGGAACTTCAAGGATCTTAATATTAATAATATAAAATCGAGAATAGAAAATGAAGGTATCTCTGAGGTAATAATAGGCATCTCACCTATTCCGGAAAGCGTTATAACAAAAGAGATGCTGATGAATTTGCTAAAGGATACCGGTGTAAGAATAACTGAATTTGCGAGAGGTATATCCACGGGACAATATGTAGAAAATATTGACGAAGTGACCTTGACCGGTGCTATAAAGGATAGAAAAGATGCGGAATATTAAAATCATAATGGTTGCTATTGCCTTATTATTCGCTACTATTACATTTTCAACCGATATTTTTTATCAAGGTACTAATCTTGTTAGTTCGGACTATTTTTTTTCAGGTATAAAAAATCCTGCATCATTGAATGGTTTTAAAAATATTTCATATTCTGTATTTCTTAAGAATTCATTTACCCTAAGTAATTATGGAATAATAATACCGTTTGACCAAATTAATTTAGCTTTTGGTTCAAGTAATTGTAATAATGGCTTCTACAATACCAGCTTTATCTTAAATCACTCTTTCAAGGATCTTGCAATCTTCGGAATTTCATTTAATTTGCTCTATGATCGTCTTGCCGGGCATAATATTTACCATAATTTGAATTTTGGAATGATCTTGAATCCCTTTGCAAAAGAATTTAAAAAACAAGGGCAGTATATTGAAATGCTCTTTGCCTTATATGTAAATAGTTTATTGAATGATAAACAAATAGAGAATTATTTTCCCATTAGTTATGGGGGTAATTTAGAAATCATTTACGATAAGGATAAGGTAAGGATAAATATCAATATCGAAGAAACAGATACCCTCAACTTTGCAGGGAATGTTAAGGTCAAGGTTTTTGATAATAAATATTTATTTTCTTCATTTAATATTGACGGTGTTTCCCTTGGTATAAGATATGAATATAGAGATCTGGTATTCATGGGTGCATTTCTGAGAAATATGAATAATAACAATTTCCAGATCGGCTTGATATATCTTCCCGGAAATTATAAGAAAGTTGTAATTGATGATCTTATGAAACTCGGACTCAGAGAATATAGAAGGAAAAATTATGAACTTGCCAAAGAACATTTTATGAAAGCTCGCATGATAGATAAAGATAATATAGAGGCAAAACAATATTTACAGATAATCGATGATCGCGTTAAATTAAAGATAAAAAGTGAGGTCAATTACAGGGTATTGCATATTATGGAACTTTTAAAAAAGAAGAAAAAAGATCTTGCTCAAAAAGAATTCAGGGCTTTACGAAAAAAATACCCCGAGTTTGAATATAAATGGAAAATATTGTATAATAAAGCTGGTAAGAAAAAAGTAAGTAAGCAGAATGGATCTGCAAATAAAACGAATGTTGGTGCTAAGAACAAGGAATATTCTGAGATTAAAACCCTTTTGGAGGCAGATAATTTGAAATTGGCAATGGAAAAATTTATGAATTTGAAGGAAGCGGATAAAAATACCTATAAAAAATTAGGTGCAGAGATAAATAAAAAGATTGAGAGAAAAAAAGCGGAGCTTCTGAAAGATAGCGAGAAATTGACCAAAGAGCAATTGATTTTCGTATATGAAAAGATATTAAATGAACTCAATGCAAATGATCCTTGCAAAAGTGACATTGTTCATTATTATATGAGCAAAGGTGAAGAATTTTATAGGATTAAAAAATATGAAGAAGCAATTGAGATGTGGCAGAAGGTATTGAAATTTGATAAGAACAATTCCGATGCAATTATATATATCAAGACCACACAGAAGAAAATAGGAAATAAATGATACAATACAGCTTTAAATGGAAATTATTTTATCTTTTCGCGGGTATCTTGCTCATAGCTGTTTTTCTGTTTTCTTTTATCATCAATAAGTATGAGAAAGCAACATTGCTTCAATTGTCCAAGGAAAAAGGAAATGTCATATCAAATACCATTAATCAGAACCTATTGAATATGATGGATAGTGGAATAAAACTTCAATTATATGATTTCTTAAGCAGAAAAATAACTAATGAGATTGAAGGAATATCCATAATTGACCTGTCAAAGGGAAAAATTTTGTATTCCAATGAAAAGGATCTGGAAGGTCAGTTACTCAATAAAAATTTTATAGATTCATTGAAAGACATTCCTTCAAATGGGAACTTAGTAGTAGATAATTTAAAAGAGAAAAAGATACTTTACTTCTCTTACCTTGGAAATGATTTCTTCGAACAAAAAGGTCGATTTGTTTTAAAGGTAAAATATACCAATAAAAGGGTCTTTGCGTTTATAAAAAAGCAGATAAAGCAAACTATATTTTTATCCATTTTCATTCTTATTTTTGGTCTTTTAATTACTCTGTATTTTGGTCGTCTCATTACGAAACCAATAAATAGTTTGATCCGAGGTACATTTGAATTGGGAAATGGAAACATTGATTATCGGATCTCGATCAGTTCAAAGGATGAATTCGGTAAATTGGCAAATTCGTTTAATGAAATGGCAGAAAAATTAAAATATGCTCAAAAGCAAATGATCGTAAAGGAATTGATGGACAGAGATCTAAAATTGGGCCAAGAGATCCAAAGCTCGCTCTTTTTAAAGGATATTCCGAAAAATAAATATGATATTGCCACACATTATGAATTTGCCCGTACCATTGGCGGTGATTATTATGATATATTAAAAAAACCGGGTGATGATAAGATCAGCTGTGTAGTTGCAGATGTTTCCGGCAAAGGGATACCTGGATCTTTAATTATGGTAATGATCAGAAGTATTCTTAGAGCACAATATATTGAAAGAAAGGACCTTAAGACCTTGATAAAAGCCGTTAATCATCTGCTTATGGAGGATATTATAGCGGGCAAGTTCGTAACATTGCTCATTACTACTTTTAATGAAAGAGATGATACATTCGAGACCTTGAACGCAGGTCATTTACCCCTATACAGATATAACGCAAAAACGAATAATGTTGATGAGATCAATCCCAACGGAATTGGTATTGGTTTGAATGATGGGGTTATATTTGATAGTAATATTGAAGTGAAATCGGGTAATAGTGGAAAGGGAGATGTTTTCTTGTTCTGCACCGATGGTGTAACCGAGGCAATGAACCCTTCCAATGAGGAATACGGAGAAGAAAGATTAAAAGAGCTTTTAAAAAAGAATGCAGGATACGATAGTAAAACGATCATAAAAAATATTAGAGAAGAAATCGTAAAATTTCTTGACGGTGCTGAGTTGCAAGATGATTTTACAATGGTAATATTAAAAAATAAGGAGGTTTAGATATGGCTAATTTAGAAATAGTACCTGAAGAAAAGAGTGGAATTACTATTCTACATTTGAAGGGCTTTTTAGATGCTTATACCTTTCAAGATTTTGAAGATAAACTTAATGAGTTGATCTCACAAGAGAAGGTTAAGATCATTGTTTCAATGGAAGATCTTGACTATATTTCGTCTGCCGGCTTGGGGGTGTTCATGTCCGTCATAGGAAAGATCAGAGGTAAAGGCGGTGATATTAAGGTAACTCAATTAAATTCCAAGGTGTTCCGCGTATTTGAACTTTTGGGTTTTACAAAACTTTTTCAGACATTTGATAATATTGACGAAGCATTGGATAATTTTAACGGATAAATGGCTATATCGCAAGATGATATTTACCTTGATTATTTTAAAAGTTCATTAAAAGTTTTCGAAAAACTTTTAAAAGATAATGATTTTTTAAACAAATTAAAATCCGGTGCAATTGCTATATCAGAAGCAATTAAAAATGGAAATAAACTCCTGATTGCGGGTAATGGCGGTTCTGCCGCTGATGCCCAGCATATTTCCACGGAGTTCATGGTAAGATTGGAAAAAGATGACAAAAGAGAACCTTTACCAGTAATAGCTTTGACAAATAATTCCTCCTTAATGACGGCTATTGGTAATGATCTGGGTTTTGAAAATATCTTTTCCCGACAGATACAGGGTATTGGAAACAATGGTGATATTTTTATGGGGATAAGCACCAGCGGAAACTCAAAGAATATACTATTAGCATTGGAATCAGCAAGATCAAAGGGAATGAAAACTATTTTACTCACAGGTAATAATAATACAAATCGGGATTGGGATATTATTTTATCCATTCCTTCTGATGAAACGAATATTATTCAGATCGCACATTCATTGGTCGAACATATTCTAGTAAAAATGACTTTGAATTTGACTTTTTTGTGATTTTTTTATATCATATACAAAAGGAGTGAATATGAGCCCTGCAAAAAAAGGTAGTGAAAAAATACGATCAAATGGAAATGTATTTGATATTTCAAGTATTTTCCACCAATTAATGGATTGTAAAGAGGGGTGGAAAAAAATCCTCTATTTTGCTATATTCTTAATGTTCTCCATATTATTGGTGCCTATGGGCTTCGTTTTTGGATATATTTATTATTTTATTAAAAATGTTTTAAATGGAAAAAGAGAGATATTACCCAAATGGGACTTCAAAGACGGTAAATATATGTCTGATATGTTCATAAACGGCTGGAAACTCTTTCTTGTTTGGTTGCCATTTCTCGTATTGAACATATTATTTGGTTTGCTTATGCGGACCTTTTTATTCTTTATTCCCGTTATAATACAGATCGCTACGGCATTTGTTTTACCTTATTTTATGATACTATTTGTGGAAAAGGGTAATTTTAAAGATCTTTTTGAATTTTCAGGACTTGAGATATATATAAAAAAAGAGTGGATAAATATAATACTTGCCCTTATAATTTCCATTGGGATAAGCGTATTTGCATCTTTCGGTGCAATTGGCTTGATCTTTGTGTTTTACACCTGGTCCTGGGCAATTTTTATCTTGTCTTATATGTGGGCAAATATCTATATTGATTATAAAAATAAGGAGGGCAAATAATGAAAAAATCTTATTTTGTCTTAGTTCTTGCTGTATTAGCAATAGGAGTTTTTCTTTTCACGGGTTGTTCAAGCAAAACCGACTCATCCCCATTGGAACTTTATGTATCAAATGTCGATCCTTTGGCTAGTAATTATTCAGGCGGTGCAGTTCCGGTGAAATATACTTTATCGTGTATATACAGTGGAACCTTGGCCAGCAGCTCAATTCCCAGCGGTATTTCTTTAAATAAAATGGTTTTTGCTGCGCAGGATACTAATGGAAATGCAATTTCCGGTGTAACTGCCAATACATTAATAATTACAAGCTTTATAACGGTAGGCAACAGCAATGACATTGAAGCAACAGATATTATGTGGTCCAGTTTATCTACATATTGTACTGCCAATACACCCGGAACTTTGGTAATTCACGCTACATTTTATGGTGAAGATAGCTCCGGTAATGAGATACAAACGGAAGCTGATTTTACTTTAATGTATTAATAAAAAAATAGAAAGCAAAATTTTGCCTTTCTATTGTAATTAAATAATAGTAGCGGGTTCGTGGGTATCATTGTCATTGTAATTATTTTTCAATAAAAAATAGTATTTATGGTATAATAAGCAATATGAAAAGAATATTGTGTTTTTTGGTCCTCCTTTCGTTCATAAAAATATTTTCACATGGGATCCTTTTAGATGAGCGTGGAATAATATACAAAAGTGATAAAAACAACTATATCCCAATAAATAAAATTGAAGTGAATAGAAAGATATTGCAATTTCATTATATTTCAAATGAAAGGTTCTTTATAACCACTCGGGATGATCTTTTTATTACAAATAATGAATTTAAGACCATTACATCATTCAATATTAATAATATAAATAAATTTGTCATTGAAAATAATGAACTCAAAAACGAATTTCCTGAAATAAACGATGTGGACATGAATGATACACAAATCGTTGTCATTAGTTGTAATACCATATATTTGGGAAATATGAACAGTAAAAAATTCATCTCAATAAAAAATCCAGACCTGTATTATTTTAGTGTTAAGATATTTAAAAATCGAATATATGTGGGAACTTCAAAAAACGGGGTCTTGATATTTGACTTTAATTTAAATAATAAAGAGAAATCATATAAGGGAATATAAAATATCAAATATGCCCAAGATGTTTATTTTTTTGAAGAGGTTTCTTCACTTTTTAAATTCAATAATAGATTGTTCAGTGCATTGAACTTCGGATTTAATATTTATGAATTTAAAAATGACAAGTGGGAGGAGATCTCAAATTTTTATAATAATGAGAAAGTAAACAAATTATATATCACAAAGGATTTTATAACGGTTGTGAACAATCAGGTAAATACCGTTTTATCCAATAGGGGAAGTTATTATAAAAAGATTTCGTGTGCTTTTGAGGATAACGAAGATTTCCTTTTCGGAATATATTTTGAGAACGGATATGTCTATGAGAAGTCAAATGAACCTCACCCCGAGAACCTAGGTGAAAAATTCTACGGGGTTTATATTCCTGAAAGCAGGGTAAATGATTTCGTAGAAAATATTGAAAAATTCAAGAAAATGGGTTTTAACGGTGTTGTTTTCCCATTAAAAACAGATAAAGGTAATATACTGTTTAAACCTAAAAGCCATATCTTCTATGAAACCGGTGCATATAGGTATAATAAGAACTGGAAAAGGATATTGAGAACCCTTCATAAAAATAATTTTAAGGCAGTTGCCCGAATCGTTTGTTTTAAAGATGAGGTCCTCTTTAAATATGAGAATAGTAAATATACTTTTTGGGATAAAAAAAATATGAAACCCTGGCAGGGAAAACCATCTGAATATTGGGTCGATCCAAACTCAAGCTTTGTGAGAAATTATATTATTGAGATCGTAAAGGAGCTGAGAAATGTTGGCTTTGATGAGGTACAACTTGATTATATCAGATTCCCCACGGATGGTAATCAGGAAAACAGAACTTCTAAATATCAAATTGATTCCATAGAAAAAGAAGAGGTATTGAACTATTTCTTAAAAGAATTGAAAACGGTGGTAGATATTCCTCTTTCCATTGATGTATACGGACTTCAAGGGTGGTATAGCTATCCCGGCCCTCAGGGTCAGAATATAGAACTATTCAGTAAAAATATACATACGCTGTCTCCCATGCTTTATCCGTCTCATTTTGACAAGAGGTTCTTTGAAGACAGCGATCCTAAAAGACGGGCATATAATATCGTATATTACGGAACATTGAGAAATGTAAAAAAATATCCCGATCTTAATATTAGACCTTATATCCAGGCATTTACCTATGGTGAAAAGGCATACGATAATGAATATTTAATGGAAGAGATCAAAGCGGTTAAAGATGCCGGTATAGATCAGTTTATTTTATGGGGGCTTCAATTTGAAGATATTGATCTTATTAAATAAAAGACCAATCTTGGTAAATAGTTAAAATTGTAGGGGTCGTTCGTGAACGACCTGAGAATAAAAAGCAATGGAATAATCACGGAGCACTCAGAGCATAGGTAGGTTAAAGAGAAGATATAAATTGTAAAGGTCGTTCGTGAACGACCTGAGAATAAAATGTAATAGAATAATCACAGAGCCACGGAGCACATTGAAATTAAAAGGCAAATATAAAATTAAAAAGAGGTATAATAGAATTACAGAGGATAGAAAAAGTGAATAGGAAATCGAATTTTCTCATTGATAAGCCCGCTAAGTTTAACAAGTATTGCTATATTGGGGAATATGGATCTATATATCTATCTATCTATCTGTCTCTCTC
>JAGGYO010000308.1 GCA_021162505.1 bacterium | reverse complement strand
ACACCATTTTTTTTAATATAATTTAATGAATTCCAGAAATTAAATAAATATGTTCCCTTTATTACACAAAATTGCCTTCCTGCTACTACATTTCCCATTCTGTATTTTTCTTCCATTAAACTTTCATTTGGACCTGGCTTCATATTATCAAGATCCCCTCCCATATCACTTACTTGTCTATAACAAATATCACCTATTTTTTTACCAGATACTGTACCCTTTAAAGGGGGATACATATATGTTTCTGATAAATATTCGTAATTTTTTATTGTATATTCTGCTAATTCTTTTTTCTTAAACTTTATTATTTGTACCCCAAAATATTTCTCTAATAGAATACTATTATTTACTTTAACAAAATATTTTTTTGAAAAAGATTCTCTTGGGAAAAAACTACTAACTTCCCATTCATCCCACAATATTTTTGGAAATCTTTCATAAGGAACATATTCATATTTACTCAATACATATTCTGGAATAATTAAAATATCTTCCGAAACAGCTTTTATCTGGAAAAATGTAAAAATAATTAAAGCAAAAAATAATATTCTTTTCATCTCAACTCTCCCCCTACATAAAATATTCTTATAAATTCACCGGAATTCCCTACATCTAAAACAAGTTGGGGTAAATTTAAATTATATTCAATATTATTGCTTTTTGCATTTTGATCTTCTGCGCTGATAAAAGGTGTTAATATAATCAAAAACAACAATTAACAAATAGAGCTTTGAGGACTTCATAAAACCTCCATCGTAGTATTATAATCGAAACTATCTAAAAAATCAAGGATTTTGCAAAAATCCGTAAGAATCTCTATTTGAGATTGCCACACTTTTGCAATATCATATCCGGAGCCAGGCAATATTCAGAGCCAGACACCTCAGCCAGGCACATCGCTCTGAATGACAGGGGAAAAATGGATTCCGTATCAAGTACGGAATGACCCCGTAAAAACGGGGTAAACTTCAAAGATAGATTCCGTGTCAAGCACGGAATGACGGGAAAGAAAGGAGATCCCTACACTTTATTCGGAGCCAGGCACGCAAGCGAGCCAGGCACCTCACGGGTAAGCCCTGTTCTCCGCTTCTCTGTGGTCATTCCATTGCTTTTTATTCTCAGGTCGTTCACGAACGACCCCTACATTTATTTTTTTTCCAACCCGCAATTTATATTCTGTCATCCAGAGGGAACTTGTTCCCGTAGGGATCTCAAAGTTAGTCCAAAGTCGAAAGCCAAAGGTCAATTATTTTTTTTTATATTTTTTCTTTTAAAAAAGGTCAGCCATAGAAGAGTAGGTATGACTGCCGCTTCGACCGAAGAATGTAATGCCTTTTTGCTCAAATGATCTTTGATGTGCACGCAATTGTTTGATATCGTTATTATAAATGGGATATGCATATTCCAAATATTCTTCATCTATTACTTCAATATCATCCGCCCTAAATATGCCGAGAGATTCCACACTCTTTAAAATGTCATCCTTATCGGGAAGTTTGTCTTTATAGCTTGTCTCAATATAAAAGCTCATTTTACCTTTTGGGGAAACATTTTCAGAAATATTTGAAAAACATCCTATCCTGTAAAATGGATATTTTTCCTCGGGGTAATAGGTCCAATGATATGGGAAATTCCCTTTCTTGACACCCACATTCAGATCATAAACATTTATATGATCGATATTATAATTATGCTCTTCATTAGCAAGATGCAAAAATTCCTCAAATGGAATGGTAGATATTAAGCGGTCATAATCATAGACAACATCATCACAGATTACCTGTTTTTTCTCTGTATCAATACTTTTGATATTAGTGTTCAGATTAATATGTTTTTTAAAGAGTTCATACATCTTATCAACAATTATTTGAATATTTCCCGCTTGGGGATAGTAAAACACTTGATTATACCCAATTTCTACATTCCCCTTTTTCAAAGATTTTATTATTTCCATTTTATTGGGAACGGGCATATATCTCAAGAACCAGCTGGGGCTGATATTTTTAAGGTCTGTTTTTAAAAGTTTTCTATTGTAAGGAATAAAGAAAATGTGAGAAAGTGTTTTCCCGAATTTCTTCTCTACCCAGTTAATAAAATCGAGCCCTGTGGTATTTTCTTCCTCATCAAGTTTCAATACCTCATCTATGATATCATGTTTTAGCTCACCGCGTAAATAGGAAATGTTCAACTGAAATGGATATGGGATATACTTATCCTCAAAATAGATAGAAGCATTCCGCTTTTTTTCTGTAATTTCAATATTCATGGCGTTTAAAAAATCTTTAAATGGTTTATTCAAACTGTGTATCAAATGCCCTGTTCTATCAAATTGGAAACCATTGATCTTTTCTGTGCGTAATAATCCTCCGTAATTGTCTTTTTCCAAAAGAACAACTTCATTTCCCTTCCTTAAATGTGCAAGCTTTATCAAACCTGAGAGACCGGCGCCTAAAATAACAACTTTACTCATTAGCATTTCCAATGCTCAAGGAGAATATCAATAACATGACACCTGAAATGGCAGCAATTGCAAAAACCGTTAATGAAATAAGGGTTGTTGAAAATACACTGAAGAGACCAAGCACAGAAAATATGACCTGGATAACAACGATCAAAAGCAATACCTTTGATGCATCAAGTCCCATTTTCTTCATTCGTATGGGGAAATGATGAGGAGAACCTAAAAAAGGAGAAAGCCCCCTTTGCAATCGTGAAATTACTAAAAGTACTACTTCGAATATAACATAGAAATTGAACATAAACGGAGATAATATACCCCAAAAACCAAATTTTGAATAACTGAGCAAAAGAGATATTACACCAACCATGAAGCCGAAAAATAGTGCACCTCCATCGCCTGCGAATATTTTTGCAGGTGGAAGGTTGAATACCAGAAAGGAAAGAACGCTTCCCAATAATGGGAAAATGAGTACCATGGCAATGGTATTTTGTGTATAAACAGCAATGATCAGGGAAAATGTCAGAAATAAGGTGAGAATAAAACCGCTGACACCATCTGAGACATCAATAAGATTATAGGCATTCACAATGAAGACGAACCAAAGTACGGTGAGAATAATATTGACCCATGTAGGCAGAAAAACAAATGAAACTCGAATATTATATGAGATCAATATTACGGATAAAATGACTTCACCCACGAGTTTCACGAACCAATCCAATTTATAGATATCATCTATGATGCCCAAGAACAATACGAACAGTCCGGATATTATAACTCCCTTATATAATGAATTATAGGGAAACTTCAATACAAATATCTCCAAAAATATTCCCGCAATAAAACCGGTAAAGACCATTAATCCTCCAATGTATGGAATGGGTCTATTATGTTTTTTCAACTTTTCATCGGGAATGTCCATCAATTTTACATGAGGTGAAATGACTTTCAAAGGAAAATATAAAAGAAATGTAAAGATAAATATTATAAAACTAACGGTCATTGTAAAGTTCCTCTAATTTCTCAAACATGGTATTTAGGGAGAACTCTTCGCTAATTGAACAGGAAGAGGACTTTTTCAATCTATTCAATAGTTTAGTGTCGTCCACGACTTTTTTTATCAATTCCAATGCTTCTGCTTTTTCCCATGGAGTGTATAAAAACCCATTTTCATTATCTTTGATGACCTCTTTTATCCCACCGATAGAGGGAGCTATCACCGGAACACCCATTAGCATTGCTTCCAATACGGTTCGAGGGAGTCCTTCCCATAGGGATGTGGAAACATAGACATCACTAATGGACAAAATATCCCGGACATCGGGCAGGAAACCTGTTAGTAATATATGTTCGTTCAATTCATGCCTATTAATGAAATTTTCCATTTTTGCCCTATCTTTACCATCTCCAACAATAATAGTAAAGAATTTATCCCCATGTGTTTTAGATAATTCGTATATGATCTCGAGAAGAAGCATTAAGTTCTTTTGCCTCTTGAATGGTGATATATTTACAATTATTTTCCTGTGAGAAGGAATATTCAACTTTTTTTTGATCTGTGTTCTATTCGCTTTATAATCCTTAATATCTTGAAAGGATATTCCTGCACGGATCACATTATAATTTTCCTCTTTCCCTATTTTTAATTCCTTGGCAAGTTTCATATCATCTTTTGAAACAAATATGAGCTTATCTGTGAACTTTGCAACCCTTTTTTCAAGTGCTATTGCCATATTCTTGAACAATTTATTTTTAAAGAAATGAAATCCATAGCCATGAACAGTATGAACGATACACGGGACCTTGGCATGCTTTGCAGCTAATCGTCCTAAAACACCTGCTTTTGAAGAGTGTGTATGTACAATATGAGGCTTTTCTGAAAGCAATATATCATAGATCTTCTTTTTTGCTTTTCTATCTTTTGTAATACTGATCTTTCTAATAAGATCCTTTAGAAAATATTTCTTGACATTCTTCATCTTTACAGCAGAATCGTTGAGGATACCACTTTGATTCGTGATGAGGATAAGATCATGACCTTTTGATGCAAGATATTCAATTGACTTCAAAGCGATCAATTGTGCACCGCCTAATTCAAGCTGTGTGATAATATAACAGATCTTCATATAATCAATATTGGTAGATCTTATTATTTGAATAATCCAGTATAAAAAGCTTCTGTGACGCATCTACATACAATAAGTAGGGTTTGATAAACTTAGTGTCCTGAGTAGCCGAATTTGTTTTATATAAAAATTTACCGGATCTTGAAAAGATATAAACATATCCGCTGATCGTATCTGTTACGACAATAAACCTTGAGCGCCATAAAGCGATATCAGATGCTTTTTTAAAGGGAATTTTTCCCATTTTGGAAAAGCTGTAAATATATTTCCCCGAAGCGTCAAAGACCTTTATATCTCCCTCACAACCTACATAATACCTACCATCATCATCCACAGTTATACATTGAGGTAATTTAAGCTCATCCTTACTACCTATAGTAAATTCGGTGTCACCGTTCAAATTCAGACCCCGAACATTGCCTTCATAAGAATCCACCAATAAAATATGACCCCTTTCCTTATCATAAGCCAAATATGTAGGATATTCAGCTTCATCATCCATATTATAATCAAATTCATAAATGGTCTTTAATAACCGACCTGAGGGATTGGTAATGAATAATTTCCCCAATATGGAGTCGAATATCACGAAGACATTGTTCGTGGGAATATAGCACATTGCCTGCGGATATTCCAGGATGATCTTATTATCACTATTACCAAAGGTCTTTTTATTCAATACGGGACTTCCAAGCATATCAAAAACGATTAGCGATTTACCTTTACCACTAAGAATATAATTATAATTATCGCCTATAATAAAATCTCTGATATCCGTAATGTTCAAGTTATCCGGAAGGTCCAAAGAATAAGGTTTCCCTTGCTGAAATTCGTTCGCTAAAAACTGCTGGTCCGCTGACTTTTTTTGTAAAAACGGTAAATTACAGTTCGCTAAAAGAAATAGTACTCCAATAAGCGATAAAAATAGTATCTTTTTCATTAATAACTCCTCATTAATTGATTTTTTATAAATTTCATTTGATATTTTGCATTACTGTCAAAGGGTGAAATTTGTAATATCAATCTATATACATTGAACGCATCGGAAAATTTTCTCTTATAAATATAGGTCCAGCCGAGATAATTAAGTATCACCGTATCATCTCCATTGATCTTTAATGCCTTTTCAAAGAATTCAAGGGCTTTACCCATGTTCATATCCCTTTTTGATAATATATTCCCTCTTATATTTTTATCAATAGTTCCGAAAGTAAGACCTTTTAGAAAATATAATTTTCCGATTATCTTATATAATTCGAATTTTTTATTATCATCGATGTTTTTCAGGATATCATTATCAATATTTTCTATTTCCCGGAAAGATTGTCGTAAAATAGAGTTCAATTGGTCAAAATTCTCCGAATCCTTCTCATCAATATATATCTTATTTGCCATATTGCTTAAAAATTGGATATAGGTAAAATGAGCATCAAAATTCTGCTTGGGAAGTGCCGCCATTTGACTAAATATAGCTTGGGCTGAATCATACCTCCCCTTTAGATAGTAATATTCCCCGATTAAAAGATATGTATAGATGGAATTAGGATAATATTTTTTTAATTTACTTAGCATTCTTTGAAATAAACTGTTAAGAAGATCTTCATTTTTTGAATAGAATTTACTGTCCTCATGGAGAAATAATAGGGCTCGAATATATTGCACATCAAAATCCATTGAAGATCTTTTTTCATTTAGGGTTCTTACATCTTGAAGTAATGAAAGTAATTTTGCCTTAATATTGAGTCCGGTATAGAGTTCCAATGAAATCGAATAATATTCCATCTTCTCTTCAGAACTCGCATCATCAATATCTTTTAAGGAAAACATCTCAAGGTTCTTCTCACATTCCAAATAATTCCTTCCCAAGAGATCTGCTCTAATCTTTTGCAACATGTATTTAATAAATAATCTTCTGTCTTTTGGCGTGTAAAATTTTTTCATGAACATCTGCAGAATGAATGAAAGATTGTCATAATATTTAAGTTCTTTATAGAGTTCAAAGAGTTTTTCATAGTATTCTTTCTTATCGGGATCCACGATCAATAGTTTCTCATATTCCACGCTCAAAGGTGAAAGATAATTTTTACTTTTATAATAATCAAACAATAGCTTGTGATAATAGTCATAGCTGATCTTTCCCTGAGGGTCTATTCCATTTAAGCGTTTTAATAAATAATAAACCCGCTTTCTGCGAACCACCTGTGTCTTATCAATGACAAAACTGTTCCTCAATCTCAGCCCTTCATAAAGTGATGCCTTTTTCAGAAAAGAATAACCCTGCTTTATAATTTCATCATCACCCTTCATTTCACCAATTGAAATAATGATCAACCCCATTAAAACATTAAAGCCAACCTTTCTGTCATTTGAATTATACACCAATTGTAATGTGTCATAGGCACGCTCAGAAGCCCCAAGTTTATAAAAGGACATTGCCAGATAATAATTGGATAATGAATACTCACCAATACTGGTCACCGTACTTTCCTCTTTCTCTACCTTAACCAAGCTTTGACTATAATCCGAAAAATAACTGGCTGCTTCATTTAGCTTGCCATTCTCTATCAATACTTCACCCTCATTCAATGAAAATGAGAATAGAAAAGTGGGAAATAATAAGAAAATAATAAATAGTTTTATTCTAACCATTTTATATCCTTCAAATTATTCCAGAGAAGATCTTCTTTTTTACCCAAGCTCTTCTTCGTAACCTCTGTTCCCTTTATAAACGGCAATAGAATTCTCCTTCTGGTTTGACCGGTAGCAACAAAACCCGTATTTCTATCAATGATCTTAAAAACAATATCCTTGGATATTGGGAAATCAAGTGGAACATCCTTTTTTAAAATGGGGAGCATTGCTCTTTTCCAAATAGGAGCTGCAACTATACCACCGGATCTTCCGTATCCCAATGTTTTTGAAGGATCATCATTTCCGACATAAACAATAGTAACATAATTGGGTGTAAAACCCACAAACCAAGCATCCGTAAAATTGTTGGTAGTGCCTGTTTTTCCCGCAATGGGATAACCTTTGATATAAGCCCTTCTGCCTGTACCATGCCTTACTACATTCTTCAAAGCCCAATCCATTACATATACTGTTTGTCCATCAAGAACCTTTCTTTTTATTATTTTATGAGATTCAATGATATCACCCCTTGCATTCTCGATCTTTTCAATGGAAAATGGTTCCACCCTGAATCCGCCATTTGCCAAAGGTGAAACAGCATCCGCCATTTCAAGGGGTGTCACTTCATTAGCACCTAATGGCAGTGAAACAACGGGCTTCAGAAATGACTTTATACCCATTTGGTGTGCGGTTTTTATCACTTCATTAATACCGGTGGCTAAAAGAACCTTTATTGCAATGATATTTATTGATTCCCTGATAGCATCATAAACAATACTTGGACCGGAATATTTTGAATAATCATGAGGGATCCAACCAAGTAATCTTTTTGTCTCTTCATCCTCATTCGGCTCATCTTCGTTGATATACAATTTTTTGGTTTTGCTACTTGAAGAAATAGAGGGGAAATGGATTGGAGTATCATTCCAAAGATCTGCAAGGGTACCTATCCTATGACCAATATATGTAGTGTAAAGAAATATTTTAAAAGCGGAACCACATTGCCTTTTGGCTTGTGTTACACGGTTGAACTTATTTTCAGAATAATTCTTCCCGCCAACCATACCGAGAATTGCGCCGGTTCTAGGATCAAGTGTAATGATCCCACCCTGCTTTTTGCTTTTAGACAAACTATTCCTTAAGCTGACCTGAACATCACGCCGCAAGGTGGTATAAACCTTTAATCCACCGTTAAATGTCGCTTTATAACCGTATTTTTTCAATAAATATGTAACTATATGATCTTTGAAATAAGGAGCTATCTCCTCTGCCTTTTTCTTTTTATTTGAAATTATTATTTTTTCTTTAAGTGCATCATCATAATTCCTTTTAGTGATAAATTTATATTCAAGCATTTTTTTCAAAACGATCCTTTGTCGTCTAATAGCCCTGTCCAGATACTTATGAGGGTTGTAATACCCAGGAAGCTGGGGTAAACCCGCCAGCAATGCAGCTTGTGCCAAGGTGAGTTCGGAAGGGGTTTTATTAAAAAATGCTTGAGATGCCATTGCTATTCCCCATATACCGTATCCATAATTTATCTGGTTTATATACAATTCTACTATTTGGTTCTTTGTATAGTTCATCTCGATCTTCAATGCAAAGAGGGCTTCGTTTATTTTTCTTGTAATTCTTTTTTGCGCTTTATTGGTCATATTTTTTGCCAATTGCTGGGTAATGGTGGAACCGCCCTGCGACATGGAAAATGTCGTTATATCGTGGACAAAAGCACGCATCAATCCCCTTGTGCTTATCCCCTTATGAGAATAAAAATCCCTGTCTTCAATAGCTATCACAGCATTAGGTACGAATTCCGGAAGATTTTTCAATCTTACAAGTTCCCTCTTTTCAGCATATAAATTGAATAATAAACTACCCGATGCATCATAGATCTTTGTAAGCTCTTTGGGTTGATACTGTGAAAGATCAATGGTAAACTTCATACTATTAATAAAAGTAATGAGAATAAAACCGCTAATGAAAGCAAGCAATAGAGACGAAGCTAATAAGGTTAATAATATCCTTAGTTTCTTTTTCATTTCAATTCCTTGGTAAATATCTTTTTACCGTCAAGATATATCTCTACTTTGGCATTATTCCCATAAGTGATCAATTTTCTGAAATTATAACCCGCTTTAATATTTTTGTTCAATAATTGCTCTCGCTTACCATCATAGCTTACATAGACCTTTCCCCTACGCGAACCCATAAATGATGAGAAAGTATAATTGATGATATAAAATTTCTTTTTGTTAATCGAGGTATTAACGGGAATAATTTTTGTTCTTGTAGCTTTTTTGCTTTTATCGATAACATCGAAAACAATTGGAGAATTTAATGATACAATATCTCCCGGAATAAGCGATTGAGAAACGATCTCACCGCTGGGAGGGTTATTTCCCAAGATAAGTCCCAATTGTTCAATAGAGGGTTTAACATACTCGAGATCATTGTTCATGAAATATGGAACAAGTACATATTTTTTTAATATTCCCGAATTTATGCTATAACTTATGGTACTCCCCTTATTAACAGAGGTTCCGGCAATGGGTTCCTGATAGATCACCTTATCCCTAAGGTTAACCTTGGAACGAACATATGAAATTTCTCCCACCGAAAGGTCGGAATTCTCAATCTCAAATTTAGCATTAACACTATCAAGCCCGATGAGACATGGCACTTTGGTCGTTTCTTCAATAATCCTGATAAATAAACTGATCTTAAATTTTTTCAATATCCTTTCACCTGAATGAGGAAATTGATTTAATATCTCCACATTGGTAAATTTTATCTTGTTTTTTCTTAAACTCCCTATATCATTACCTTCAATAACAAATCTAAGATGATGTTCCTTCAAAAGACGCTGCGCCGACTTTAGGTTCATATTCACCACATTGGGTACAACGACCTCTTTCTTTACAATGAATAGGGAAATGCTCCAAATAAATGTCAATCCAAATATGATCAATAGTGTAAGGATAATGAAAAATTTCAAGACTTTATTCCACATAGGTAAATTATACTTATTATTGTCAAAAAAGTCAAGAAATAATCTATTCTTCCTGAAAGAGGACAACGATCTCATTATTTCCAAGCGTAATGAGATCACCATTGGTCAAAACAGATTTACTTATTTTTTGATTATTAATAAAGGTACCATTTACTGATGTATCTGAAATAAAATAATTCTCACCGTCAAATTCAAGTTTAAAATGGCGGCGGGAGATCAATTTATTTGAAGGGAAAAACTCATTTCTACCGAATATATATTCATCAGCATTCAAAAGGATCTCTTTTCCTGTTAGCGGACCGTCTTTAACAACGAGTTTACTTATTTTTCTTTTTTGTGCGGCATCGCTGTTTGTAAGATATTTCGTGTATTCATCGCTTATTTTGAGTTTTAAAATATCATTACTGCCTATCTTTTTTGTTATGGAAAATTCGGGTCTTTTAAGCAAAAGGTTCATATTCCCCTTGATCTTTTCTCCATAAACATTCTCTTTGGTAATAGGAGTATAATTTGAATCAACATCAAGGTTCTTATAGTAAAAATAATCGGAACCGATTTCCATCTCAGGGATGGTCTTTATTGAATTGGGATCCCCAATGATCAATATATTTGCATTCTGACTGTTCTTTAAAAAATCAATATTCTCGGAAATTGTCTTGTAGAGATTGGGCAAACCATTGAGGTCCAGCACAAGCAGTATTTCCTTTGAAAAGTTAGTAATTATGGCAGTTAGAACCTTTTTCAATATGACCAATGATTCAAATTCCTTATAGGAAACATCGTCTGATTCAATAAAAAGAGATGTTATATTATGTACGGACGAGAGATTTAAGAAAAGTTCCTCGGTAAAGGGAGTGCCGTCAAAGTATAGATCTCTGAATTTAGTGAATTTATTTTTTATCTTCTTTATGAACTTGTCCAATTTATCCTGAGAAATATTGAGTTTTTCCGCATAATTCTTCATGGAATCAAAGAATTCGAAAAGCTCGGGCATACTTTTAAATTTCAACTTGTTCTTTATGGCAATACCGGCAAAATATTTTACTAAATTCAAATCGTCGCGCATATTCGAAACACTGTAATTCTCATTAATAAAGTTCACATAGTATTCCAAATATTCTTGTGAAAAATCCTTGCTTTTGGAAAAATCAAGCATTAGGGGCATATTGAATGTTCTTCTATGACCCTTTAATCCCTCATAAAGAATATTAAAATGAAGTGTATCCCTAAACCTATTAAAATCCTCATTTTCATCGAAAGTATCCATCTTTTCCTTAAATATTGCAGAAAATTCCATTGCCTTCAAGTCAGGAAGCTCTCCTTTATCATATGGAATGGACAGAGCGATCTCATCAATATTATCCGGATCAAATACAAGACCAATAGAAGATAGATAGCCATTATTATCAATAATAAAAACATTATCCTTCGCAAGATAAAAATCTTCTATTATGGTTTTTGCTAAGGCATAGACCTCTTCCGGGTCCTTGGATACGGTACAGAGAATGGAACCGTTTTTAATGATCTTGATCTCATGTTCTTTTGCACGAATAGGGTTTTCGTTTATTTCATTGAGAATCTTTCCTAAGTTTAACTTCTTCATATCATTATTCTAATTTATTTTTTCAAAAAAGTCAAATTTTTTTTGGGGCCACACCTCGCCTTTTTCGCTTTTTAGATAATTCAATAATAATTTTTTTCTAAATATGTGGTTTTTTCTCATATTTTATTACCTCTACTCCCTTTTTATAAGTTTTTAATCTATCTATATTTCCCTTCGGGCCTGTTGCATAATATTTGAATGTAAAATATTCTTTTTCTTCATGTGCCAAGACTTTTATCTTCGATAATAATTTTCCATATTTATTGTATTCTAAAATTATTTTTGATAAGTGGCAAATAATTTCCCATTTTTTTTCATGTTTATATATTTTATTAGCATAATTCAAATAAATATTTTCACTTAGATCTACAGCAATATCACAATCTTCTCTAATTTTAATTTCATGAATATATTTCCCATTTCTATTATATTTTTGTATACATTTGTTAAATTGATCTAAAATATAAATATTTCCATTATGATTAACGGTAAAGCTAAAAGGTTCTTGACAAAAACCTTTTAATTGCCCGCCAAATTCTCCTGAACCAGTTCCCCATTTCCCTTCAGTTATCACCTTTGGCACATATTCATAAACAGGCACATTCATCTTATCAATATCATCAATTACAATTTCTATTGCAACAACATCTTTTTTTATGCTTCTATTGTCTGCTTTTGGTTTTAATATTGTTCCACTCAATGCAAAAACACTGATTGTAACTGAAATTAAAACAGCAACCAAAATCCCTTTAAAAATATTATTTTTCATATTTTAATCCTTCTTTTCCTATTGCTAATTGTTTTACCATTTCTTCGTTATCCTCTATCCTCAAGTCTCTAACCTCTATTTTAGATTTTACCGCTTTATCTTAATAATTCAGGATAAGACAAAACTTTACTTTTATATTAATAACCATTTCCATATGGGTATATATTCTATAACATACCCCTGATGTTTTTCTTTATATTCTATGTCTTCGGTTATAATTACACCTTTTTTGAAATCATATTGTTTTAATCCTTTCACCAGAGCAGAAATTTCCCTTTCTTTTGTTTTATTATTATCAATATTCCATGATACCTGAATTAGTTCCGATATCCTATTTTTTCTTTTTAATAAAAAATCTACCTCCTTTTTATTGTACATATCTTTCCAGAAATATACACTTTTTAAAGGGTCGTTAAGTTGCATATATTTTAATTTAATTGAAACAAGATTCTCAAGTTTTTTTCCAAAATTTTCAGAAGTGGATACTTTGTTCAGATTCTCAAATCCAACATCTATGAAATATATTTTTTTTGAAGTTACCTCCTGTTCTTTAAGACTATTCGAGTATTTTTTAACAAAAAAGATTAAATTGGTTTCCTCAAAAAAATAGGTGTATTCACTTATGGTTTTTGTATCCAATGAAATAAACTTCCTTATACTATTAAAACTTATTTGACCAGAATAATTAGCTAAATAAAAATTTATCAAAGCTTGAAATTCCTTTATTTTTCGAACATTATATCTATTTATAATATCTTTTTGAATAATATCTGACATATAAGAATCCAATAACCTGATTTTAATATTATCCTCATTAATATTTACCACCTCGGGGAAACCTCCATATTGTAAGTATTCTCTAAATAACCTTCTAATCTTATTACCTTTTAATGCAATTACCCTATTATCAATGTTCTTTAAGTCTTTGAATAATAAAAATTCCCTGAATGAAAGGGGAAAAATATATACCATTATTTGTCTGCCTGTGAGAACCGTTGCAAATTCTTTCGATAGCATTTTCGAATTTGAGCCTGAAATAATTATATGAGCTTCTTTTTTTTCATTTAATGATCTAACAAATTTTTCCCAAGCGGGAATATTTTGAATTTCATCAAGAAATATATAGGGCTTCGTATCGGGCTGAATAATTTCATTGTATGCTTCATACATTTTCAATAGTAATTCCAAACTTAAATTACCAAAAGCAGCCTCTTCAAAGTTTATATATAGTGTATTTTTGCTTTCTACCCCTTCATTTATCAATTTTTTCAAAAATTGTCTCATAATTGTCGATTTTCCGCTTCTTCTTACTCCGGTTATTGTGACTACCTTTCCTGTTTTTATAAATGATGATATCTTATCTAAATATTCATTTCTTATTTTCCCTAAATCAATTGCATTATTATTCCAAAGATTCCATGAGCTTAATATTTCGATCAATTTTGTTTTATCCGGTAAAAAATTCATAATCTTCTCCTTTTGTTTATTTTAACAAAAATAACAATATGAGTCAAGTATGTGGAATATTATCCACATTTACGCAATATTATTT
>JAGGYO010000069.1 GCA_021162505.1 bacterium | reverse complement strand
TTATATTACCAAGGGGAGAGGCGTGTCTATACATAAGGCAGATTGTTCTAATGTAGATTTTATTTCTGCCGAAAAAGATCGGTTGATTAAAGTCGAGTGGGTAAAGACAGAAGAACTGCTTTACCCGGTAAAGATAAGAATAATAGCTGATGACCGTCCGAATTTAGTATCTGACATCATGCTAATTTTTTCCAGCCTTAAAATTACTGTTAGCGCCATAAAGGCCATAACTGATAAAAATAATATTGCCAATATAGATGTAACACTCTCCATTAACAATCTTGAGCACCTTAAGGAAGTAATAAAGAAAATAAAAAAAACAAACAGTGTATTAACCGTAAAAAGAATGAAAACTTTTTAATCGATAAATAGGAAAGAAAAATATTTTATCTGAGGAATAAATAATGATAGCAGTAGTGCAGAGAGTAAAAAAAGGATCAGTAGAGATTGAAAAACAAGAAATAGGAAAGATAGAAAAGGGTTTGGTAGTCTTATTGGGGGTAGGTCAGAAAGATGTAGAAAAAGATGCAGAATACCTGGCCGAAAAAATAGTAAATTTACGTATATTTGAAGATAAAGAAGGAAAGATGAATCTTTCCGTGAAAGATATAAATGGCCAGATTTTAGTTATATCTCAATTTACTTTATATGGGGATTGCAGAAAAGGAAGGCGGCCGAGTTTTATTTCCGCGGCTCTTCCTGATAAGGCAGTGAAATTATATGATTATTTTGTAAAATATATAAAAAATTATGATCTTAAAGTAGAAACCGGAAAATTTCAAGCCATGATGTTGGTAAAAATATTTAATGATGGTCCGGTTACCATTCTTTTGGATAGTGAAAAGTTAATTTAGCAATAAATCAACTTTTTAGGGAGAAATTGCAATGAAATTACCTCTTGTTATTGGACATAGAGGAGCAAAGGGAATTGCGCCTGAAAATAGCCTTTCCGGTTTCAAAAAAGCAGTAGAGCTGGGGATAGATGGAATAGAATTGGACGTGCACCTTACTAAAGATAGAAAATTAATTGTAATCCATGATATGGATTTACAAAGGTTAGCCGGGCTAAAAATTCCCATTAAGCAGCTTACCTTTAAAGAATTAAAAGAATACGACATTTCTAAATTTTTTACTAAAAATCAAGAAAAAATTATGGAAAAATTACCGGAGGAGAAAAAATATTTTTTAGAATTAAAATCAATTCAAGCCAATTCATTTTATCTGAATATTTGTGAGCAATTTAGCAAGAAGAAAATTAGTTTTTATTTACATTGGGATGGTAAGCACTTTGATGTAGTTAAAAAGGTATTTTTCTCAAGAAATGATGGGGAAAAGGTTTGTTTCAGACAATTAAAAATTAAGAAGAGGGACATACTCGACTTAGAAAAAGGTAAGGTGAGGAAGTATCGCAATGAACAGATACCTTTGCTTAAAGATGTACTTAAAATATTAAAGGGAAAACTTTCTGTAAACATAGAAATTAAGGGAGGGGAAAAAATTTATCCGGGAATTGTAGATAAATTAGTAAAAGAGACAGAGAGTTTTGGATATAAAAATATTCTTTTTTCCTCTTTTGATAGAGATACGTTAATCTTAATGAAAAAGAGATATCCCGAGCTTAAAGCAAATGGACTATATGCTAAATTGATAAATCCCAAAAGATATGTTAATGGATTGGATGGGTTAAATCCAAATGCCTTTTTATGTAAAGAGAAACTTATTCCTTGTTTACATCTGCTAGATAAAACAGTGTATGTATGGACGATTGATAGAGATATAGATATGGTACGCTTTATTTTATATGGAGTAGATGGAATTATTACTAATTATCCTCATACTCTAAAAAAAATAAGCAAAGCCATACAATCTGTTTTGGAAGATTTCTAACAAAGGATTTTTCTATCTGAGAAGATAAAAACTATACTAATAATTTAAATTGCCTATAGAGGATTTTACCAAACGAAAGGATTATAGAAAAAATGTTTCTAAAAAGATTAGTAGTAGGAGTGTTAGAAACTAATTGTTATTTGATTAGTTGTAAAAAGACTAAACAGGCAGCGGTAATTGATCCGGGTGGAGAAAATGAGGTAAATTTAATTTTAGACCTTTTACAAAAAGATAATTTTGATTTAAAGTATATTATTAATACCCATGGGCATATCGACCATATTGCTGGTAATAATTTGCTTAAGGCCAAGACCGAAGCTTTATTACTCATTCATAGGTTAGATGCCGATATGTTAGTTGATGCCAATAAAAATTTTTCTTCCTTTATAGGTAAAGAAAAATACTCACCTCCTGCAGATAAGCTTTTAGATGAGGGAGATGAAATATCTTTAGGCAGATTAAATTTAACAGTAATTCACACACCTGGTCATACCCCGGGAGGAATTTCTCTTGTTTTGAATAATATTGTTTTTACGGGTGATACTTTATTTGCCGGGGGAATTGGTCGGACCGACCTACCTGGTGGTTCTGACCAGGATTTAATAAAATCAATTAAAGAAAAATTATTGATTTTAGA
>JAGGYO010000235.1 GCA_021162505.1 bacterium | reverse complement strand
GTAAATAACCTATTGATAAAAGAGTTAAAGAGTGAAGAACAAGATAATATGAAAATTATTGTTTCTAAATATAAGAAATTATTGGTTAATTTTTATGATGTTCCTGACCTTTATAAAACTTATTATATGTTATCAAGATGTTACCTTTATCAAAACCAATTAGATAAAGCGCTTATTAATATTGAAAAAGCCATTTCTTTTGCACCCAAAATGGATAAGCCCTCAATGATATATGAAAAAGGATTTTTGCAATATATATTTTTAAGAAATTATGACAAAGCATTGGACACATTCAAGGAAGTGAGTTTGAAATACCCTAACTCCTCTTGGTCATTGCTGGCTCAAAAATCCATAAACGAAATTTTGAAATTCAAGATATACAAAGTAAATTAGGAGAGTAAATGAGCTTAAAAGGAAATCTATCATCAATTAATCTGGCAGAGATCATCCAACTTATCGGTTTAGGAGAAAAATCAGGGTGTCTTAGGATTCAATCGAAGAACGATTCCGCCTATGTTTTTTTTCACGAAGGACTTTTAACTTATGCTTATACGAAGAGTGCACCTATTAATCTTAGTAAAATGCTTTTAGCAAAAAATTTAATCCCCAAGGATAAAGTGGAACAATTGTTTCAATATTCTAAAGAAAAGACAATGAATCCTCTTGATATAATCGTTAAGGGAAAGCTGATGTCAAAAGAAATGTTACAAAGTCTTATAAAAAATACTATACTTAATCATGTATATGGTCTCTTCAAATGGGAAGAAGGGGAATTTGAGTTTGAAGATAATAAAAAACCAAAAGATGCCATTATGCTAATAAATTCGAACTTTAATAATGTAATAATGGAGGGTTCCAGGCGCGTAGATGAAATTGATCTGATCAAAAAGACCATTCCATCTGATAAAACCCCCCTTATGCTTTCTGTGAATGGAATAAAAAAACTTCAAGAAATGAAGATAGAAGATTTTGAAAAGAAAATGATATCCCGATTTAACGGTATTACCGATATTTATCATATCTCCCTGCTTATTGAGGAAATTGATGAATTTGACCTTTATAAGCATGTTTATGGGTTTGTCCAATCCAAAATAATCGAGGCATTGACAGAATCAAGCTATAATACAATAAAAGATCATATTGATCTGGCTACTTTTCTTATTGAAAGAGAAAATTATGAAGAAGCATTACGAGAGGCATCGCGTGCATTATTATTGGCACCATTTTCAGAAAATATTATATCTTTATTGAGATTATCATTGAAACAAAAAAGACCTGAACAAAAGATCGTTGAATATTTAAAATACCCATTAATGTTAAAAGATATTGTATCATACAATAAAGATACCATAGAATTCTTGGAAAAAATAGTATCTCAAAAGAAAGTGGAAAAACTTTCTCCATTGGAGGTTTTAAAGCAAGGAACCGGCTTATTAAAACAAGGAAAATTCAAAGAAGCCATTGAATTGATGACAAAGAACGGACCGTTAAAAAATAAAAATTACTATTTGATCCTTGGTAATTGTTATATTAAGATAAATGATTTTCAGGGTGCTTATGAAGCTTATTCGGATTATTTGATCTATGATAAAGATAATCCAAAGATTAAAAAGCTCATAGAAGTTATTAAACAGAGAATTTAGGAGGAAACGATGGGTAAAGCAGATAACAATAATGATAAAAAGCAAAAAGCATTAGATTTTGCCATGTCTCAAATTGAGAAGCAACATGGGAAAGGCGCCATAATGAAATTAGGGGACAGAAAACATTTAGTATTAGATGTTATCCCCACCGGCTCACTTACTTTAGATGCTGCACTTGGCATAGGTGGAATTCCTAAGGGAAGAGTTTGCGAAATATTCGGGATGGAATCCGGCGGAAAGACAACATTAGCCCTGCATATAATAGCGGAATCTCAAAAGCAAGGTGGAATGGCAGCTTTTATTGATGCGGAACATGCTTTAGATTCTGAATACGCAAGAAATATTGGTGTTGATGTTGATAATCTCATCATAAGTCAACCGGATTTTGGGGAACAAGCGCTGGATATTGCAGAAACATTAGCAAGAAGTGGTGCAGTAGATATCATTGTTATCGATTCTGTTGCCGCACTTGTACCCAAATCAGAGATAGACGGAGAGATGGGTGATTCTCATATGGGATTACAAGCAAGACTAATGTCACAGGCAATGAGAAAACTGGTCTCTGTGGTAAATAAATCCAATTGTGCCGTAGTATTTATCAATCAAATAAGAATGAAGATCGGGGTTATGTTTGGTAATCCGGAGACAACTACAGGAGGATTTGCTTTAAAGTTCTATTCCTCCGTAAGAATTGACATTAGAAAGATCTCTGCTATTAAAGTTGGAGATATTAGTGAAGGAATTAGAGTAAGAGCCAAGGTCATAAAAAATAAGGTTGCAGCGCCATTTAAACGAGCGGAATTTGATATTCTCTTTGGTAAAGGGATTTCAAAATACGGAGAGATAATTGATCTGGCAGTAGAGAACGAGTTTATCGAAAAAGCTGGGTCATGGTATTCGTATAATAATCAAAGAATTGGACAGGGACGGAACAATGTCATTGATTTTCTTAAAGAAAATGAAACCATTTCAAAGGAATTGGAAGGTAAGATCAGAGAAAAATTTGATATAAAAATAAATAAAAAATAATGCTTCCTGATAAATACAGAAAGTTCCGTAGAAAAATTTTATCGTATTTATTAATATTTCTTTTTCTGTCATTCATCACCCTTTTGGTGGGTGGATTAACGAACTTAAATAAAAGTGTATTATTTTTAAATCCAAGCGTGGTCTCATATTTTGTATCTATTGATGATCCCGAAGTACAAGTAAAGGTGAGAATTAGCTTTACTTCCAGAGGAAATTCGCAAGACAAAATATTTACTTTCCCTTTGCACCTGCCTGAAAATACAAAATTAGAAGGTTATTCAATAAAGTATCCCTTCTTATTGAAGGATAAACCCATAAATATCGCAGATAATATTTTATCTTGGCATGGGATCCTCCCTCAAAAAGGACAGAGCGTTGTCTTTATCCTTTCTTATCACTATTCCACCATTAAAAATAGATTAGAACTCCCCTTGGGAACCATAGGAATGTTCATATTTAAAGATACCTTCACTGATATTAGGATAAATATAAATGGTAAACTTAGGGATTATGAGAGTAATTATGAATTTAAAACAACGGTCGAGAACTTCCACACCAAACTTCATTTTGCTGATGACCTTAATAAAAAGAACAAAGATCTCCTCTTGAAATGGTGAGTATGTGAAAAAGTTCTATTTAATAGATACATCTTCCATTATTTTTCGCTCTTATTATGCCATTACACATTTAAATACATCGGCGGGATTTCCTACAAATGCTATTTATGGCGTTATTAAATCATTGAACAAGATAAGAGAGGATTTGAAACCCAATTATATTTGCACCGTTTATGATAGCATTGGAAAGACCTTCAGAAAGGAATTAACGGCGGATTACAAAGCAAATCGTGCAAAAGTTCCTGATGACCTTATTGCTCAATTTCCTCATATAGAAGAGATCATTCATCTTTTTGGGATACCTTCTCTTCGCATAGAAGGACTTGAAGCGGATGATGTCATTGCATCTCTCATTAAAAAATTCTATAATGAGTATGACAAATTCATTATAATCACCGGGGATAAGGATCTATTTCAGCTCATTGATGATAAGGTAATTATCTTTGATCCCAAAGCGAACATTGAATATGATAAAGAAAAAACATTTGAAAAATTCAATGTATATCCTAAACAAATAAGAGATTATCTATCTTTGGTAGGTGATGCATCAGATAATGTTAAAGGCGCTCCCGGGATAGGGAAAAAAACAGCTGCAATTCTTCTTGGAAAGTATGGAAATATTGAAAAGATCTATGAACATATGGATGAATTAAAACCCGGGCAGATTCGGGGATTAGAGGAATTTTCACAATATCGGGAACAGACAATAGAACTTATCACTCTTGTAGAGGATGCCAAGATCAGTGTCAACCTCAACGAACTTAAGATCAAACAACCCAATATTCAGTATCTTGTTTCCAAATTAAAGGAATTAGAACTTTTCTCACTTATAAATGATCTTAATATGGAACAAGAAGAAGAGAAAATTGAGATACAAGAATTTGATTCCTTTGATATGGGTAAAGAGATTTTTTCAAAACTCTATAATGATAAAATATTTTTATTTAACGGGAACACCGCCACTTATACTTCAATAGAAAAATGCAAAGAGATTTTTAATAGGGATATACACTTTATCTCTTATAATATGAAAGAAGATCTAAAGACATTAATGAAGAACGATTTTCCTTTACCAAAAAAATATTTCGATCTGATAATTGGAGAACATTTGATAAAAGGCGGTAAAAGATATGTGGAATTCAAGGACCTTGAAAGTGAATATGTGATAAATAAAAATGTATCATTTTCTTCCAATAATTTGTTGATTAATGAAATAAATATTTTAAAAGAGCTTTATAAGGGATATCAAATATATAAAAAGATGAGAGAGTTCAATTCTTTCAATGAGACCTTTGAGAATGCCTTGAGAAAAATCGAATTACCTCTCATACCCGTTCTGGCACAAATGGAACTTAATGGTATTACCATAGACATAGACGCAATGCGGGAAATTAAAATTCTTTATAAAAAGAAGATAAATCTTTTAGAAAAAGAAACACTTGAACTTTGTGGAGAAAATTTCAATTTGGATTCCCCAAAACAATTACGAGAGATACTCTTTGTGAAACTAAGTATGCAACCCGGGAAAAAAACAAAAACAGGATTTTCAACAGATAGCTCTGTGCTTTCTACCTTACTGAGAACAACTCAAAATCCTACTCATGTGCAAATACTAAAAAATGTTCTGGAATATAGAGAACTTTCAAAAATGGTAAATACTTTTATAAATGGATTCGCAAAATATGTATCAAAAAACAATAATAAAGTCCATTCAACATTTCACCAAACGGTTACTACCACGGGAAGGTTATCTTCAGAATCCCCTAATTTACAGAATCTTCCCATTAAAACGGAGAGGGGAAGAGTATTAAGAAAACTTTTCATTCCCGAACACAAAGAAAATCTATTGCTTTCCTTGGATTATAGTCAGGTTGAGCTCAGGGTCCTTGCTAATTTTTCACATGATCCGGGTCTTGTAAATGCCTTTAAAAATGATATTGATATACATTCATTGACAACATCCAAGATACTGAATATTCCAATAGAGGATGTTAAAAAAGAAGATAGAAGGATCGGTAAAATATTGAATTTTGGAATAATTTATGGAATGGGACCTTACCATCTCTCGCAATCAATGAACATAGGGATGAAAGAAGCGAAAAATTTTATTGAGGCATATTATGAGACCTATGCAGGTGTTAAAAAATATCAGGACGGATTGATTTTAAATGCATTGGAAACGGGATATGTTGAAACATTATTTAAAAGAAGGCGATATATTCCCGAACTGCTTTCCAAAAACGACAGAATCAAGAAAAGCGGCATAAGAGCAGCAATAAATGCGCCCATACAGGGGACGGCAAGTGAACTCATTAAACTGGCAATGATAAAAATTTATTCCATGGACTTGCCTTTGCAATTGATCATTCAAATTCATGATGAGCTGGTCTTTGAAGGTAATAATAAAGATATTGAAGTTTATTCGAGAACTATTAAGGAAATAATGGAAAATATTGTAGAACTGGATGTAAAACTGAAGGTTGATTATAAGATAGGCAAAAATCTATTGGAGGTTCATTGATATGAAGATATTGGTCACAGGTATAGTCGCTTCCGGGAAAACATTTTTTTCAACACACTTGAGTAATTGTCTAAGTTATAAATTGATTTCAGCAGATAATATTGCAATGGAAATAAGAGAAAAAGAAAAAATAAAAAAGAATATTATATCTCAATTGAAATTAAATGAAAACACCGATATGAAGGTCCAATTGGCAAATATATTGAAAATCGAGAATAAAAGAAAACGGCTTGACAATATTCTACACCCGCTAATTAAGGATGAGATCAATAATTTATTGGACGCCAACGATAATATTATCATTGATTGCCCTATTCCTAAAAGTTTGGGAATAATAGGATTGTTTGATCTGATCGTTATCGTGAGAGCAAGAAAGAGAACACTTTTTAGGAGAATGAAAAGGCTGAATTTTGACAAGAAGACCAAACGGTTACTTTACAAAATACAAAAGAAGGAAATTAATTCAATTATTGCAGATCATTATATAACGAACAATGGAGTAAAAAATATTGAGAAAGTGGTTATTCCTCTTTGTAATATTATTAAAAGTTTTAATTAGCGGGGCTTATTTTCCCTTCTTTTTAAACAACTATCTTCTCTATGATGAGTATAATTACTTTGATAAACTCGCTTTATATTACGAGGATAATATAAAACTTTTTAATTCTGAAAATTATTTTATTAAAGAAGAAAAACACCTCTTCCCGGTAAATACTTCCCTATTATTCTTTAATGAAAGTTTTATCCATTCAAAAAATAATTGTTTCTATTTGAACATTGATCTTTTAAGCGGTAAATACGGTGAATTCCAATCATTAAGGAATAAATTCGTCAATATTTCTTACTCCTTTAAGATCAAGAATATTTATTTGGGATTTGAAGGGATTTGGAGTGAGACCAATAATGAGCTCCCCAATAAATACTATAACTCGCAGAACCTATATTTTTTAAAGGCTTATATGAATTTAAAGAATTTTAAATTTATCTTCAAGTATAATATTAATCCTGCGGATCTCATTAGCGGTTTGAACTTCTATGCTTTTTTTCATTATAAGGATTATATTGCAATAAATACTTTTTTAGGTTTCAATCCGGATTTTACAAGTTTGGTAAATTTTACCGATGATTTATTTAAAAAAGAATTAGCCGCATTTCAGACCATAGAGAATATTAAAATATCATATCCGCCATATTTGCAATTGATACTTTACTATTTCACTTGTGAAGAGGGAAATAACTCAACGGAATTAACATTTGATCTATATCACAGGACCTTCTTACAATTCTTTTTTAATGATGATCTGGAAATTAAAAGATTGTTCTTTAAAATACCTATTACGAAAAGATATACATCGGTTGCCGGAGTTGAATTTAATAATGACTATTATTTTTATCTGTCGTTCATAGAAAAGTCGAAAAATTATTTTTTCGCAGTACAATTAAAGAACACGCTAAAAATGGATATTTACAGTAATTTTTCTATCATTTTGAAATATATTTATTATATTCACTGATCAGTCAGATACGACACAATCAGCAGGTCGGATTATCTTTTCATTTAAAATAAATCCTTTTCTTATTATTTTGATAACCATTCCTTTTTTAACACCATTGATCTTTTCCGTGCGAAGAGCATGATGCACCTGAGGATCAAAAGGAACATTTTCATCCTCAACGACCTTAATACCATTGTTCTTGAGAGTTTTAATAAATTCATTATAGACCATTTCAATACCCAGACGGACATTTTTCTCAGGAATATTCTCCAAAGCATATTCAAAATGCCCTAATAATTCGATGAACTCTATGAGGAATTTGTTTTTTTCTCTTACTACGGTTTCATTTTTTTCCTTTTCTAATCTGTTTTTAAACCCCTCCAATTCCCTATCGTTCGCCTTTTTGTTCTTTTCCAACAATTCAACATTTTTCTTTATCATATCCTTAAAATGTTTTATCTCGTTGGATTTTTCTCTCAACATTTCCTCGGCAATGATCTTATCACTATTGGTATCCACCAATGCTTTCTCAAGGTTTTTTTTATCACGCAATAACTTTGTGTATTGTTTATAGAATTGTTTCATTCTTTTATAATCCATATTTACCTCCAATCTCTATATCTATCTGTGAGTATATTTGAAATAATTTTTGAAATATTTTTTACGAAATCAATATTAAAGTCATAGAACATCGTTTTATTCCCCAATATACCCAAGGTTCCTGCAACTTCATTTTCTATTTTAAAAGGAGACACAATAATACTGCAATCAATCAAGTCCTTTGAATTTAGCTCTCCTCCAATAAATATTTTTGATTCGTCAAACCCCGAATATTTTGTTACCAATTCCTTAATTTGATCTTTTACCATAAGTTCTTTTATATTTTTACTGTTAGCACCCGATGAAACCTCAATATGAATATCATCAAATTCCGTCATTACTATTTGTAATTTATTTAATATCTTATCCACCACCGACTGATATTTTTTTAACTTCCCTTCCATACTGATTATTTCATCATTTACATGCTTTCTAATTTCCCCAAGCGACATTTCTTTCGAATGTTCATTAATGATATTTTCTACAATTT
>JAGGYO010000244.1 GCA_021162505.1 bacterium | reverse complement strand
TTTTTCAACTCTCAATTATTTTCGGCTGAGGTGCCTGGCTCCGAATATTGTGTAGGAATCTTATTTTTCAAACTCCAAATCCTGAACTTCAAATTTCAAACACTATCTTTATTTGACATTGATTTTTAATTATGTTAAAATCAGGTTAAATAGAGGAGTGTTGTATGGCAAAACTTTATGAGTATCAGGGGAAGGAGATTTTAAAAAAATACAAGGTCAATATCCCCAATGGGAAATCTGTTGAGAGCGTTGATGAGGCAATTGCTGCGGCAAATGAGATAGGGTATCCTGTTATTGTAAAGATCCAGACATGGTCAACCGGCAGAGCTGCCATTGGAGGCGTAAAATTTGCAAATAATGAGGATGAATTAAGAGATCTTGTTACTAAATTTTTGCAGATGAAAGTTGGGAATTATACTGTTGAAAAGATACTTATTGAAGAGAAATTAAAGATCGTACAAGAATTCTTTGCAGGTTTTATTATAAACAGTGAAAAGAAAAAGCCCATGCTTTTATTCAGTACCAAAGGCGGAAGCGGTATTGAAGAGATAGCAAAAAAATTCCCGGAAAGTGTTTTTTCACATGAAATCGATGTTATTAAAGGACTCAAGGCCTTTGAGATCATTCCTAAATTGATAAAGGCAGGACTTGATAAAAAATTATTGAACAAAATGTCATCTGTTATTATAAATCTTTTTAAAGCAATGCGCGGTTCTGACGCAAGATCACTTGAGACCAATCCGCTGGTTCTGACGGAAGAGGGAAAGATCATCGCAGCGGATTCTCACATTGTAATTGATGACTACGGTGTTTTCAGGCATAAGGAACTGGGTATTGAAATAGCAAGGGAGTTTGATAGACCTCCGACAGAACTTGAAAAGATCGCATATTTTGTTGAAAAGAATGATTATCGTGGAACATTTTATTTCTTTCAGATGAATGAGAATCCCGATCCCAACGATAATCCCGTTGCTTTTCACGGTGCAGGTGGCGGTGGTTCAATGATGTCAATGGATGCAGTTGCAAAAAAGGGCTATAAGATAGCAAATTTCTGTGATACAAGTGGTAATCCTCCTGCATCAAAGGTCTATAAAGCGGCGAAAATTATTTTATCACAGCCCAATACACTTGGATATTATGCTTCCGGTTCAGGTGTTGCTTCCCAAGAACAATTTCATTCAGCCAGAGGCTTTGTAAAGGCGTTTTTGGAAGAGGAACTTGATATTCCTGCGGTTTTACGACTTGGTGGAAATTCTGAAGAGATTGCCATTGATATATTGAATAAATATCTTAAAGATCTAAATGTCAAGGTTTCAGGATATGGAAAGAATGATTCACCTGATTCTTGTATGGATAAACTTGATGAGCTTATTAAGGGGAACAAAAGAAAATCCCATAAGGTAAAAAAGATCGTTGAAAAGGACCTCAGTGAATATGATTATAAATTTGAAACAATGACAGGTTCTATTAATATTAAACATGAGGTATGTAAGGACTGTAAAACAAAAGCATGTATTGAGAGCTGTAAATATGATGTTCTAAAATTAGACAGCGAAATACCCGTTCTTGCTATTGATGCCACAGATGCCAAAAAGGGAAAATGTGTTGAGTGTTTGGCTTGTGAGATCGCATGCACCTTTGAAGGTGAAAAGGCACTTTATATTCATTTGCCCATTGACGGTTTGAAAAAGTATAGAGATAAAATCATAAAGGAGTAGAAAATGTCCATTTTAATAAATGAAAAAACAAAGGTAATCATTCAGGGAATTACAGGTCGAGAGGGAAGGAGCAGGTCCAAATTAATGGTGGAATACGGTACTAATGTTATTGGTGGCGTTACACCGGGAAAAGGCGGACAAGAGGTAAACGATGTTCCTGTTTTTGATACGGTCCAGGAGATCGTTGATAAATTTAATGGTGTCGATGCTTCTGCTATTTTTGTTCCGGCACCACTTGTAAAGGATGCTGCAATTGAAGCCATTGTTGCAGGTGTAAAATTAATACTCATTGTTCCTGATCGTGTTCCTGTGAATGATGTTCTGGACATTGCTGCTTATGCAAAAGAGTACGGTGCTAATTTCATCGGACCTAACACGCTTGGCATTCTTTCAGTTGATAAGGCAGTTATGGGAATGATCGGCGGAAAGGCAAAATCAGCGAAGGAATGGTTCAAAAGGGGAAATGTGGGAGTAACATCAAGAAGCGGCGGTATCACATCTGCAATGTCTTATTATTTGGGACAGAACGGGATTGGGCTCACTACCATCGTTCATGTGGGCGGTGATTCGGTCATTGGTCTTCCTCATAATGAGATCGTAAAGCTCTTCCAAAAGGATCCCGAAACAAAAGCAATTGTCATGTTCGGCGAGATTGGTTCATCGCAAGAAGAAAATGTTGCAGAACTCATTTCATCAGGGGAGGTTACAAAACCGGTCATAGCATATATTGGCGGGAAAGGTGCAAAATCCGGAACGAGATTTTCCCATGCCGGTGCTATTGTTGAAGGGAATAAAGGAACATATGAAGGCAAAGTGAAAGCATTGAAAGAAGCCGGTGCTCATGTGGTCGATTCTTTCCTTGACATTCCAAAGGTAGTAAAAGAGATCCTTTCCACCTTAAGATAATAGTACCATAGTTCCAAGACTATGGTACTAACTGGAATATAATTCACCATATATTGTGAAATATTAAATTAAAACTTAGTACCATAGTTCCAAGACTATGGTACTAACTGGGGTGTAAATCTTTGTATATTGTGAAATATTAAATTATAACTTAGTAC